>JAGGYO010000209.1 GCA_021162505.1 bacterium | reverse complement strand
AAATCAAAAATAAAACCGTGTGAAAATCCATCCTGAGAAAACATACGGATAATGTCAATAAACGGTTGTAGTAATGGGGGACCATATCTCCATTGGCTCCTTGCCGTTATTTTTCTAAAAAGACCCATAAAGAATAAGCCGATTAACAAAGCACAAATGATGCATAATAATGCAATTAATAATGTTGTTACCATAATTTTAATCCTATCTTTAAGATAATTAATAAAGCGGCGAAACCTATAATATATATCACATATACATTTACATTTCCACAATATATTTTTCTTACCTTATCGCTCAATGATCTTATACGATTTGCAACCCATAAATAAAAGTTGTCAATATGATCTATCAATAGCGGTTTAATAATTCCAAATAATGGTGCATAAAAATTTGATGTAAAGTGATATTTATCTATCGGAATGTAAGAACCGGCAGCATAATTATCGTCTTGTTTAATGTTTGTCTTCTTTTTTCCTAATTTGAAAACAATAATAATTAGGAGTAAAATAGCCATAAGTCCAGCAAATATATTGATAATATTCAATGGGCCTGTTTCAGAAACAATTCCAAAAAGATTAACGGACAAGGATTTAAAACCAATGTTCACAATTAGCTTATTAATAGTTTTCAAGGCAAGCCCGGGGAATATACCGAAAAGAAGTACTAAAAAAGAAAGGATCATTATTGGTATTTGCATACCCAGCGGTGCTTTTTTTACTTTTATATGTTCTTGTGATAATTGTCCTAAAAATATGTGATGTAAAATTTTAAATCCGTATAGGATGGCTGCCCATGTAGATATTAATGCAATAAATAAAAGAAAATAATTTTGATTTAAGAAAAGAGCTTTGTAGATCAGCCATTTCGAAACAAATCCGTTGGTTAAGGGGATTCCAATTAATCCCAATACACTTATAAGACACCCAATAAAAACAATTGGCATTTTTTTCATCAATCCGCCTAATTTATTAAGATCTCTTGTACCGGTTCTATATTCGACGGCGGCAATTGAGAAAAATAGCAAAGCTTTGAATATTGTATGGCTAAATAAGTGAAATAATCCACCTGCTGTACCTATAGAACTACCAATTGTAATACCAATAGCTATATAACCTATTTGGCCAATGGAACTCCATGCCAAAACCCTTTTCGCATCCGTTTGGAAAATAGCGATCATAGAGGGTACTAACACGGAAATAGCTCCGAGTAAAGCAAAAATATAATTTAATTTTATTCCCCAAATATTAAGCGATAATAAAATTTTTAAACCTAATATTACATAAAACAGCAGTAAAAACCCATATATTCCCATTTTTATTAAAATACCGGATAAGATCGCTGAAAATGGTGAAGGAGCTTCTGCATGAGCATCGGGGAGCCATGCATGTAACGGAACAATTGCACTTTTTACTCCAAAACCAATACTCAATAATAAAAAGATCAATATTGCAAAATTTTGAGAGCTCATATTTATATGTGTACTAATAAATAAAATATCAAAACTTTGGAATTTTATGTAGATCAATATTATGGCTAAAAGCATTGCTAAAGACCCGGCAATGGACATTATTATATATTTCAGTGCAGCATTTATTGCCTTCCCTTTATTATAGCTTATCAAAAGGAATGTTGACCAACTCATGGTTTCCCAGAATATGTAAAATGAAAGCAGATCACCTGATAAAACAATAGCAAGCATACTCGCATTTACAAGTAGCAACATTAAATAATAAAAATCCAGATTTTCTTTACCTTTCATATAATTTAACGAAAATATGAGAGATAAGGTTGTTAAAAACGAGATTAAAAGCGCAAAGAACCACGAGAGAACATTGATCCTAAACATTAAGGGGAAATTGAAAAAATGGAAATAATTTACTTCAATTTCTTTTCCTTGTAACATTACTATTAATGTTAATATCACCAATGAAATAATGATGCTTAAAATATTTCTTAACTTACCGGAGATCTTACCTGCCAGATAAACAAGAAATGCTCCGCCAAAAGCAATAATTAGTAATATATTTATTATCATCCTAACACACTCCTTATATATTGAGATTTATCTAATAATTCTGTAGCGCCACACTGTAAAATTTTAAATACCTCATTAGGATATATTCCCAAACCAATAATAATTATTATTAGTATGAAAAAAGCGATCACAGCGGTAGCGGGTGCTTTTTTTATTTCTATATTGTTAGATTTTTTGAAATAAATGGTCTGAATAACCTTAAAGAAATATGCTCCTTCAATGATCGTACATAATAAAACTACCATAATAAGAATATTGAATAGAGTACTATTTTTTAAAATTGCAGATTTTACAATTATAAATTTGCTTGAAAATCCCATAAATAATGGTAATCCTACAAGAGAAAAAGAACCAATTAAGAAAGCTAAAGAAGCAAAAGGCATTTTTTTACCAATTCCTTTAAAAGAAGAGATTTCCATGGATTTTGTTCTATATATCATATAGCCCACGGATAAAAATAACAATGCTTTGGAAAAAGCATGTGTCAGAAATTGAAATAAACCACCGGTAATTGCTTCGCTTGTTCCTATGCTTATAGCGAAAAAGATCAAACCCAATTGCCCAATACTTGAATATGCCAACATTCTTTTAATATTAGCTTGAGCAAATGCTGTTATCTCTCCAATGACGAGTGTAATAAGACCTAATATTGCTAAGGCGGGCAATATACTTGTAATACCAAAAATCGTAAAAACAAATCTTATGATCGCGTATAATCCGATCTCAATGGCAAGTCCGGATAAAACTGCACTAATGGTAGAAGGTGCGGATGAATGGGCATCAGGCAACCATGCATTTAAGGGAAATATGGAACCTTCTATCCCAAACCCAATAATAACAAAAACAAATGGTATAAATAGATCAATGGGAATAGATTGTGCAGCTCCATATTTTTCTGTAATAATTTGAGCCAAATGCGCCATATTTAGTGTTCCAAATTGCCCGTATAAAAGTCCAATACCAAGCAACATAAATCCGGAGCCAACAGATCCTTGTATTAAATATTTTACAGAAGATTCAATACTTCGTTTGTCTCCTAAATCCGCCACTAAGGCAAATGAAGAAATACATAAAATTTCACAAAAAACAAATAAATTAAAAATGTCCCCTGTTAATACTGCACCGGTAGCTCCGGTTAGAAGAAGCAAATAGAGCATATGATATTTTTCTTTATCACCTTCTTTAATATAATTAATTGCATAAAATGAAACAATAAACCCTATGATAGCAATCACTCCGGTAAAAATTATTCCCAGAGGTCCTACAAATAGATTTATTCCAAATGGTAGTGAATACCCACCCATTAATACGACAATTGGCTTTTTCAAAATTTGTGGAATTAAAAGAATAGCATATACTGCATTAAAAAGCATAGCTAAGGGAGGAATAAACTTTACCAACTTTTTCGAGATAAGTCCGAATAATGGAATACTAAATGCAGACAGTAATGGTATTATTATTAAATATACCGGATTCATAATACATTCTCCTTTGAAAGTTGCCAAACAGTCGATGCAATTTTTTTAAATATTTTTATTACCATTTTTGATCCTTTATTTTCCCCATATCAAGGGTGCCGTGATGTTCATATAATCTTATTGCCAAAGCCAATGCCATGGCTAATGTTGCAACACTTATGACAATAGCCGTCAACACCATTGCTTGAGGTAAGGGATCTACCATAATTTTTGGATTTAATCCTGGTTTTGAAAATATTGGTGCAGTACCCAATTTTATAAACCCTACTGAAATAAGAAATAGGTTAAGTCCTGTATTTATAAGACTTATTCCGATTATCATTTTTATTAGATTTCTTTTTACCATAAGAACATATAGTCCTATAATTATTAAACCAAAAGCACCTATATAATAAACCATTTTCGCCTCCTCAAAACATATACATAATTATTTAACTTGTTTTTCATTGTTTTTCCCCATCAATCTGTCAATAATTCCTGTTAATTCCGAGCCAACCTTTATTCCTATAAAAATATAAATTAATGGAATAATTCCTGCACTAATTAGTTTTCCCGCAATTCCTTTGGGAAGGAAGTTAGATAGAAAATAATTTCCGAAGACTAATCCTAATATACCAATAACAATAAAAGCCATTCCCGATAAAGATTCAATGAGCTGAAAACTTTTTTTGGAAGATTTCTCGGAAGGTTTGACTAAATAAAATAAAAGAAAGGCAGATGCAATAACTGCTCCACCCTGAAATCCGCCACCGGGTGAAAGATGCCCGTGTATAAAAATATATATTCCAAATAACAGTACAAAAGGAAATAAAAATTTGCACCCGATGGATAAAATTAAACTTGGAGGAGTTGGCATATTATCACTTTTCTTTTTTTTCATTGTAAATAAAATTGTGCTAAATCCCAAAACTGCAAGAAAAAGAACCGTAACCTCGCCCAAAGTATCAAATCCTCGATAGTTTAGAACAACTGCGGTAACAATATTGTTTGCACCCGTATCTTTTACTCCATTTAAATTGTAATAATTTCCTACTTTTGTTTTTGAAACACCAAATGGTATGCTATTGATCGAAAGATATATGCCGTAACTTAATACCAATAAAAATAAAATGGCTATTATTTTTTTCATAATGCTCTCTCACTCGCTTCTTTTTGTTTTCTTCAATGCTAAAACAAAAAGAGCGGTAACCAATGCAGCCCCAATTGATGCTTCTGCCATAGCAACATCGGGTGCTTGTAAAAATACAAACAGTATTGCAGTAATAAAACTTGCCATACCTGCTGCTATTACAGCAAATAAAAGATCTTTACTAATAGCAGCAATAATCCCGCATAATAACATAATAGATATTAAAATAATAGTAAAATAAATCATTTTATCTCCTCATATCCCTTAAAATCCTTGCTTTTATCAATTATAGTCTTTTTACAAAGAGGAACTCCTGTTTTTTTTGCCGCTCTTCCCAAAGCATGATTGGATAATGGATTTCCAAGGAGTATAAAAACGGCAATGATTAAACATTTCCAAAACCATTGAGGTTCTATAATACCTACACCAATAATTGTAAAAAATCCGCCGAAAGTCGTACATTTTGTTCCTGCTTGTAAACGATTATAAACATCAGGCATTTTTACTATCCCCAAACTTCCTAAAAAGAGAAAAAATGCACCAATACCAACAATAATTTCACCAGTTAAATTCATTTATATCCCCTTTTCAATATATCTTGCTATGACAATAGAGCCTACAAAAGCTAATATTGCATATACAAGGGCAACATCAAGATATATTCCTCTTTTAAAGAAAAGTGCTAAAAATACAAGGATAGATGAGGTAACAGTTGAAAAAGTATCCAATGCCACGGCTCTATCTACAATCGTTGGACCAAGTAGTAACCTTAAAAAACAAAATAAAACACCCAAACCCAATAAAACAAAAAATATAATATTAAACATTTCGAAACCTCCCTTTTATTCTACTATCAATATATTCAAATATTGCGATGTTTATCATAAAAAAAATTACTCCTTTATTATTGTTTTTATAATTTCTATTGCTAAATTATTCACCACTCTATAGCAAATTGTCGTCCCGCTCCTTTTATCTTCAACAATTTTTGCATTTTTTAATATTCTCAAATATTGGGAAACAGTTGATTGAGGAACATTCAATTTTTGCTTACATTCATTTACGCTACATTCATCTTTATAAAGTCCAATTGCAAGTTTTAAACGCACCGGATGAGATAATGCTTTTAAAATATTGCACTGTTTTATATATTCGTCATTCATTGTCATTCAATTATTATTTTTAAATATTT
>JAGGYO010000356.1 GCA_021162505.1 bacterium | reverse complement strand
CTGCAACAGGAGTAGATAAAGGATCAGTAGTAACAGATATAATATTACTATTCTCAGATGTTGTGCCTATTGAATCGTAAGCACGAATTCTATAAAAATATGTTTTGTCAGTTGCTAAGTCAGTAATATCATGATAAAGTGTGTTACCAACATCCTTATTCTGATAACCAGCAACGTAGTCTGTAAATAATATATCTCTTGCTACATCAATCTTATACCCAAGAGCATCAGAAGAAAACCATTTTGCTCTGAACCATGTTTCTCGTATGAAATATGGTGAATCTGCAACAGGAGTAGATAAAGGATCAGTAGTAACAGATATAATATTACTATTACCACTTGTCCATGCATGATTATATGCTCTCACTCTATAATAATATTCTGTATTTGAATTAAGATTGGAAATGTTTATAGCAGGAAAGTTATCAACATTAAAATTTTGATAATTAGGTGCAAATTCGGTAAAATTAGAGTCCAATGCAACATCTAGATAGTAACCATTTGCATCTGGCACAGTGTTCCAAGATGCTGTAAAGCTACGACTCAATATATCTGTTGCGGTGACTGCTAATGGATTTGTTAAAGAATCGGTTATAATTCCTACAATAAAGCTTTGTTCTTCAGAGAAGTTAGAACCTGCATATGCGTTATCAATTGCTTGCATACTCCAGAAATACCTACATCCTTCTTGCAGATTTTTGATTGTATATGAATCAACCTGCCCTACATTTCCTTTACTTACAACTTTCCTATATCCGTTTACAACATCACTTTCAGGACCTTTGTAAAAACCGGAAGCATTCATAATCCTTAAGTATAAATTATATGATAATCCATCTTGAGGTGTTTCATTATCCATTGTTTTATCCCATGAAAGTGTAACATCGTTATTGTTCACGTTCGATGATAAGTTAGATGGAGCTGTCGGAATAGAATTGCTTGTCATGATATTATTATTATAAATCTTAGCAATTCTTTCAGGGGAACTTGTCATACCTGTTAACAGAAAGTCCAGATCCCCGTCATTATCATAATCTCCCCAGGAAGCCGAACATAAATTTACACCAGGTAGTCCGGCATATATATCGGTAAAACTACCTGAATCATTCCTGTAGATTTTAGATATTCTGGTGCTTGATTCGGTATAACCTGCAAGTAAAATATCCAAATCACCGTCATTATCAAAATCACCCCAGTCTGCTGTGCTGTCCCATACACCGGTCAGATTCGCACTGATATCTGTGAAAACTCCAGAGTTATTCTGATAAATTATTGAAACTCTTGATGTGCCTGAATTCCCTGTAAGCAAGATATCGAGGTCCCCGTCATTATCATAGTCACCCCAGTCGGTCGAGCCGTCAGAAACACCGGTCAAACCTGCATTAATATCAGTAAAAACTCCATTGTCATTTCGATAGATCTTTGAAATTCTCCCGGGTGTACCGTTACCGGTAAGTAATATGTCCAGATCACCGTCATTATCATAATCACCCCATGCAACAGAGCTTTCATATGCTCCGATCAATTCTGCATTCGCATCTGAAAAAATCCCATTGTCATTTTTGAATATCTGAGAGTGTTTAATACCTTCATGATAACCTGTTAACAAAATATCGAGATCACCGTCGTTATCATAATCACCCCATGCTCCACAGCCTACATATCTGTCGGGTAAGTCAGCCTCAATGTCTGTAAAGATACCTGCATCATTACGATAAATTTTGGAAAAATATATCCAACTGCCGTCATAATGGCTTCCAATTATTAATATGTCCAGATCACCGTCATTATCATAATCACCCCAACGAGCACAACCACTCTGAATACTCTGTATATTTGCGTTGATATCAATGAAGCTACCATTATCATTTTTATAAATCTTTGTAATCCTTCCTGATGTTTTAAATTCACCAGTAAGCAAGATATCGAGGTCCCCGTCATTGTCATAATCTCCCCATTCAGCAGAGCTAAAATCGACACCCGTTAATCCTGCGCTGATATCTGTGAATGTCTGACAAATGACCAAATTAAATATGATCAGCAATAAAACGACAATCTTTTTCATAATACTTCTCCAAATATTTTTAATTCCCTTATTGTAAAATAAATATGCCAATGTCATAAAACAAACCAAATCTTTTTTAAAACTAGAACAAAAAACTACTATTGCCCACAACGGTTATGGCAAAAAGCAGTGGGGAAGAGCGAGTCAAATGTGCAAGTAACCCATTGATATTTTGCCAATGTTGTGGGTATGTTGCCGTTAATCTTATTTTTTTACCTGTTTGTATTCATAAACTTTAATACTGTTTGTTTCCCTATTTACAGCTACTAACTTATCTTCAATAAATTCACTGTAATAACCTTTTTCAATATTCAAAGTTACTCTATTCACAAAAATATCGTTATTATAAACGTCAAATCTTTTTTCATTAATATTTTTTTCATCATAGATACTCACCCAAAGTCTACCATCTTTGTCTGTTTGCATACTCTGAATGGAGTTGACATAAGATTCTTCGTCAGATTTAGTTCTTCTGTAATTTTTTCTAATCTGCCTTTTTTTAATTCCATTATTATCAAAAACATCAATGAAATAATTATCAATTGATGTTTCATATCCAAAGATCATGCTGTCATTAAAAGTTACTATATGACCTTTCTTTATCAGGTCTTCAACTTCAGCACCATCTTTCGAGTATTCATTTTTATATAAATGTTTTTCAAACATAAAATCGCAATCATAGAGATTAATAGTTTCATAGAATACAATTCCTTTTTCTTCATCCGGTAAAAAATCCCTTGTCTGGCTGATATATTTTGCTCCGAATTTCTCAGGATACATAGGGAATTTAGAAATATCGAATAGTCTTTTATTTTCTATGAATTTACCGTTAGTATCATATTTCATTATCATCATAGTACTCACGTTCGGTATAGAAATTGTGTCTTCTCTAATATTCATATAAGTTACATACTCAAATTCTCCTGGTCCGTTGCCTTTTCCACCAAAGGTTTTTACAAAATTACAGTTTTTATCGTATTTATGAATTTTGCATTTATTGTAATCAATTATAAATAAACTACCATTTCTATCTATAGTAATATCACCGATACTGCTGAGGAACCTGATTGAATCGGTCTTGTTTTCTCCATTAATAAATCCTATTTCTTTCAACTCTATTCTAAATTTAGGATTTGCAGGTATTCCATTATTCTTAGTGATCCTGATATCGTTTACCATACTTCTTTCATACGTTGATTCTTTTTTCGAACAACTGACAATTATGACAACGATTGTTAATACCAAGACAAGTTTAATGTTTTTCATCAGAGTTGATTTTGAATTCATCATTATTTCTCCTCTTTTATTTTGAACAGTTTTAGAATTTTATCACGATCGAATCCCTAGCGATTTATTTCAAGATTAACGGCAATTATCCCACAACGGATATGGCAAAAAGTAGTGGGGAAGAGCGAGTCAAATATCCAAGTAACCCATTAATATTTTGCCAATGTTGTGTGATGTTCAGTCCCGTTCCGATTTATTATTTTAATTCTTTTACAAAGCATAGCACCAAATCATCATCTACTTTCAAAGTATTTCCATATTCAAAAAAATGCTCATTTTGACTTATTCCATTTTTATCGGGAATGTATCCGCGTTTAACATATAATGCTTGTGCATTACCATAATCTTTTGTTAAACCTACTCTTATTCCTATTACATTAGAGTGTTTTGAAACTATTTTTTCTGAAGCATCCATTAGTTTAGTGGCAATACCTTTCTTTTGATATTTTTCTAATACATTTAAGTCCGTTATTTCTGGTATTTTTTTTTCTTTAAAGGGGGAATAATGAGACTCCCACTTAATTGTTAAATGACCGACGAAATCATTATTTATAAATGCCACCAATACAGTTCTCTCTCCAGATATTTGTTCAGAAAGATAATTCTCATATTGAGATGTTGGTTTATCCCATCCTTGCTTTTTAAAAGAATCAGAAATGACTTTGCAATCATTTTCTTGAATTTTTCTTATTATTACATCCATTTAATTACCTCATTAGGGACTGAATTTCACACAACGGTTATGGCAAAAAGCAGTGGGGAAGAGCGAGTTAAATGTACAAGTAACCCATTGATGTTTTGCCAATGTTAGAGCCACGTGTGTTTTATTTGTGTCCACATAATCGGTATTAAGTTACTAGGTTCAAGATAAAATTGAATACTTTTAAATATTTTAGAATTTATTTACTATAATTAGCTTTGGGTGGAATTTTGTCAGGTGAAATAAATACTATTTTACCGTTCTCGGAAACGACCAATGGACTGTTCTTTTCCTTTTTAAATTTTACTAGTTTTTCGTAGGCTTTTTCAAGACCTATTCTGATAAGTTCATTTTCTTTTTGAATATCTTCTTTAGTGATTGTATTTTCCATTGAGTTCCTCCCAAAGTATTTCATCATAAACTGTTTCATTCAGATAAGAATGAAACAGT
>JAGGYO010000149.1 GCA_021162505.1 bacterium | reverse complement strand
AATAAGAGAAAATCATCCATTTTTTATATAATCAATAAATATATGTTAAAAGGAAATAGGGACTTTTCGAACCAATCTAACCACCGTCCCTATTTAAAAGGAGGAAATAATGTATAAAATTGCAGTGTTGCCAGGTGATGGAGTAGGGAAAGAGGTTATTGAAGCAGCAATGATCGTACTTGATAAGTTGGGCTTTGATGCTGAATATGAATACGGTGATATAGGTTGGGAATTTTGGAAAACCGAGGGCGATGCCTTACCTGAAAGGACAGTAGAATTGATAAAAAGAAGTGATGCCACACTTTTCGGTGCCATTACATCCAAGCCCAAAGAGGAAGCTGCCAAAGCATTAGCATCTGAATTACAGGGGAAGGGTTATGTTTATTTCAGCCCAATAGTGAGATTAAGGCAAGTGCTTGATCTTTATACCAATATGAGACCTGCAAAAGCATATAAGGGTAATCCATTGAACTATAGGGATGATATTGATCTCATGATCTTCAGAGAAAATACCGAAGGGATGTACTGTGGCGTCGAATTTTTCCCCATGCCTAATGGATTGAAAGAATATTTATTGGAAAACCATAAGAAAATGGCAAAATTCAAAGATATTCCAACAGATGAAATAGCTATATCAACAAGAATTATGACAAAAAAGGGATGCGAAAGAATAGTGAGAAAGGCATTTGAATATGCAAAGGACTTTAATAAAAGATCTGTTACATTAGTTGAAAAACCCAATGTCCTGAGAGAGACCGGTGGTTTAATGGTTAGAATAGCAAGGACGATCGCCAAAGAGTATCCTGAAATAAAGTTCTATGAAACAAATATTGATGCTATGGCAATGTGGCTTATTAAAAATCCTCAGAATTATGATGTTCTGGTAGCTGAAAATCTTTTCGGTGATATCATTTCTGATGAAGCAGCACAATTGATAGGGGGCTTGGGCTTTGCTTGTTCGGGAAATATTGGAGATAATACTGCGGTTTTTGAACCCACTCATGGTTCTGCACCAAAATATGCAGGGCAGTACAAGGTAAATCCTATTGCCACTATTTTGGCAGCCAAAATGATGCTTGAATGGCTCGGAGAAACCGATCTCGCTAAAAGGATTGATAAAGCAGTTACAGAAATAGTTGAAGAAGGAAAAACAAAAACCTATGATATGGGCGGAAGTAATACAACATTAGAGGTTGCAAAAGCAATAGCAGAGAGATTGTAAAATGGGAAAAACTATTATTGAAAAAATATTTCATGCTCATTCAAAAGATGAGATAATTCCTAATAATATCATTTGGCTTGATATGGACCTGGCTACTGCACGAGATTTTGGCGGTCCAAATGTTGTAAAGAATTTGAGGAAATATTATCCTGAAGATCCGTCACCTCTGGATAAAGAACGATTTGTTTTTACCTTTGATCTTGTAGCACCGGCAAAGAATAAAAAATATGCAAATAATCAGCAGATCTGCCGAGAGTATGGGAAGGAATTTGGTGTAAAGGTATATGATGTTGATGCAGGTATTGGTTCACATGTCATTTATGATAGGGGAATTATTAAACCCAATATGACCGTTGTGGGAACTGACAGCCATTATAATATACTCGGAGCTTTCGGAGCATTCGGGCAGGGTATGGGTGATGTTGATATTGCTTATATTGTAAAAAAGGGTAGAACATGGTTCGAGGTACCTGAAACGGTAAAAGTTAATATTGAAGGTGATTTTGAATTTCCAGTAACCGCAAAGGATATTACGCTCTATATTTTAAAGCAAATAAAAACTACATTTGCATTGGGTAAAGCCATAGAATTTTACGGTGATATTTTTAAAAAATTCACTATGGCAGATAGAATTACTCTTTGCAGTATGGTAACTGAGATGGGTGGTATTGTCGGTTTCATTCCCTTTAATAATAAAAATATTGAGGAACTTAAAGAAAGAATAGAGGGCGATTTTGAAATGCCATTTACAGCAGATAGTGATGCTCGATATAATAATGAAACCACCATTGATATAACCGGCATTAATTCACAAGTTGCAGCCCCTCCCTATCCACACAATGTATCAGATGCCAAAGATCTTCATGATATTAATGTGGATAGTGGTTTTGTAGGTTCATGCACCAATGGCCGCTATGAAGATTTTGAAGCTGTTTACAGGATATTGGAAAAGAACACTATTAGAAAAGGTATTGTTCTGACCATGGTACCCGTTACAAGAGAGGTGCTTGAACAATTATTGGTAACCGGTCTCTTTATGAAATTATTTGCAAAGGGAGTAGTAATCTCTAATCCCAGTTGTGCAGGTTGTGCAGAGGGTCATATTGGTATCACAGGAAAGGGCCAAGTGAATATTTCTACAGGGAATCGAAATTACCCGGGTAAACAAGGGGACGGTGATACCTATCTTACTTCACCTGTTGTTGTTGCAGCATCCGTTATTACAGGACGGATTACCGATCCTAAAGAGGTGCTATAATGAGAGATAAAATATTTAAAGGTAAGGTTTGGATAATAAGAGATAATGAGAAAAAAATAATTGATGATATTGATACTGATCAAATTTTTCACAATAGATATTTGACAATCACCGATATCAACGAGATGGGAAAGTACGCTTTTGATAATCTTGAGGGCTGGAACGATTTTTCAAAAAAGGCAGAACCCGGGGATATAATAATTACAGGAAAGAATTTCGGTGCCGGTTCATCAAGACAGCAAGCCGTAGATTGTTTCATTTCCTTAGGTGTTAATGCCATCATCTCAAGATCTTTTGGTGCAATTTACAAGAGAAATGCCATTAATTCAGGTTTTCCCATTTTTGTCTGGGATAATATGGAGGAAGAGATCCAGAAGGGTAATCTTAATGATAGAGATGAGTTGGAGATCAATATTGAAACGGGTGAGATAAAGAACCTCACAAAGAATATCTCCTTTAAGGTTCCGCCATTGTCCAGGGTGCAATTAGATATTTACGAAGCTGGAAATCTTTTTAAGAGTGAATAAATATTTGCTTTTTATTTAAAAGGTGATATAATCTAAAAATATTGTATAATATAAAAAATATTAAGGAGGTTCTATGAAAAAGTTATTTGTATTCTCGGTTTTAATGATTGGTATTGTTACATTATTATGTGCAGAGGGTGTCAATTTTAATCTTGATGTAGATGATGAGGGTGCTGCGGTTTCTATTAAAACGACTCAATCTGCAAAAAAGGTGAATTCATCTTCTAAAATTAAAGAAGAAACCGATTCTTATAAAATGGTGTATACTAATACAAAAGATGAGAGGACACTTTTTGAAATTGTTGAACCGGAAGGGGCAACGGTAATTATCTATAATGAAAAAGGATTGTCAATTCATAAGGCGGAGATCCCGACATCTAAACAATTGGCATCAGACAGATATTATAAAATTTATGTAAAATCCGGTGATAAAAAATTTATAAAGAAATTTAAAACAAAAGCGGGAATGGTGGGAAAACTTTGGGTTAAATCATTAATAGATAAGAAAACTATAAGTGTAAAAGTCAATATAACAGAGAAAAATATTAAAACAAAAAGTGAAGAAGTTGTAACAGCTTCTGATTGTGCAATGGATACCGACGATTTTAGCGATCTCATTTCCGAGATAAATGATGCGGACTTTTCAGATGATAAAATAAATGTAATTAAAACAGCTGCTGATGATAATTGCTTTTCTGTTGATCAGATAAAAAAAGTTTTAAAGCTTTTAGAATATGAAGATGATAAGTT
>JAGGYO010000003.1 GCA_021162505.1 bacterium | reverse complement strand
TGTTAATGCGGATTTTCTTAAGGTTAGAGAATATAAGATATTAAAGGGAAATTTTTTTACAAAATATGATAGTGAAAGCGGTAGTAATTATTGTGTTATTGGGTATGGCGTTTATAAAGATATAGGAAAACCCAAAAATTTAATAGGTAAAGGATTATACATTGGTAAAAATGGACAATATCTTCGGATAATAGGCGTTTTAAGTCCTAAGGGACAAAATATTACCGTCAATCAAGATGATAGGATATATGTTCCAATAAAATATTTGCAAAATGAAATTGTAGGGAATAATAATATTTCAATTTTCTATATTAAAGTCAAGGATGAAAATCTCATACCCATTGTTAAAAGTAAGGTTGAAAAAATATTAAAAGATGAATTTAAAAAAGATGCGGAGAATTTTACCGTTCAAAGTCAGGGAGAAATTCTTGGAACTATGAATTTTATTTCGGATACATTTACTATATTTATCTTTATCATCGCATTTATTTCACTTGTAGTGGGTGGTATCGGGATAATGAATATTATGCTTATTTCAGTTAATGAACGCCGAAAAGAGATAGGCCTAAGAAAAGCTGTCGGTGCAAGATCCATTGAAATTCAATTACAATTTCTTTTGGAATCTGTACTTTTAACTACATCCGGAGGAATTTTTGGTTTATTATTTTCAATTATAGTATTGTTCATTTTGCGATTAATAACATCATGGCATTTTAATCTTTCAATTTTTGTTGTATTTCTATCGTTTTTTATTAGTTTGTTCATTGGTGTAATATTTGGGTTTTTCCCTGCAAAACGGGCGTCCAAGATCACCCCATCTGAGACATTGAGGGAATTATGATATTAAAAATTTTATTAGAGAAAAAAAGGGTATTAGGAATGAATTCAGAGCAATTGAAAAAGTTTCATCTTAAAAAATTAAGAAAACTTTTTAATTTTGCCAAAAAGAACAGTGTTTATTATGCAGATCTTTTTGAAAAAAATGGATTGGAAAAAATATCCTCTATTGATAAATTTGGAAAGATCCCATTTTTAACAAAAGATATTATTAGAAAAAATATTAATAATATTAGGATCAAAAAGGTTGAGGGATATGAAGTAAGAAGTACAGGAAGCTCAGGCGAACCAATAAAAATATTCAAGGATAAAGAATCGATTTACAGGACACTAGTAATGGGTAATCCTTTTTTTATTGGAAAATATTTAAATATAAAGCTTAATAATCTGCTTCTTTTGCTTCTCAATGATAAACATTCCATAGAAAATCTTTTAACGAATCCCATGAAGAGATTTTTCAAACTCGAAAGACATAAACTGCATATAGATCTTTCTGTAAAGGATATGGTGGATTATATTATAAAGCATAATATCGAATTTATCATAACTTATCCGCATATTATTAAAAATATTGCAAATTATGTAACAAGGAACAATATAAATATTACTTCGTTAAAATTGGTACTTATTAGCGGTGAACTTTCAACGAAAAATTATATTGAAAAATACGAAAAACTTTTTAATGCTGTCATACTTAATTCTTATATTGCCACAGAAGGCGGTATCATGGCAACATATCTTCCCAACTATGAAGGAATGAAAATAATTCATGACAATGTTTATATTGAAGTAATTAATAAAAAGGGTGAAGCCGTTTTCAATGAAGAGGGTAGAATAGTTATCACGGATTTGAATAATAGGGCATTTCCCATGATAAGATATTTAGGATTAAATGATACCGGAATAATTTCACTCAATAAAGAGGGTATTCCATATTTGGAAGTCATATCCGGCCGGGAAATGGATGAAATTATAAATTCAAAGGGAAGGCATTTCTCTTCATACTTTATTACCGACCTTATTGAAGGGATCCCTGCTGTTGAAAAATTTCAGATACATCAATTGAAACCGAATATTTTTAATATATTAATAGAAACAGGTAAAAAGGACGAATTTGTAGAGGGCTCTAAACACTATTCGTTTGTTAAAGAACATCTGGAAGCCCTGCTGCAAGAAAATGTTCAATTGACCCTTGATGTGGTTACTGAGATCAAAAAAGAAAGTGATATGTTTTATGTTGTAAGGAGGCATTTCAGTGAAGATCAGATTAGCAACCAGTGAGGATAATGCAAACCTTCTGGCACTTGAGGAAACATTAACTCAGGGGACCATCGTATCTGTTAACTTTCTTAAAAAGGATTTTCTATTTCATGAACATTTTTTTAACAATTTATATTATATTGCTGAAGAAAATGACGAGATCATTGCATCAATGGCTATAGGGATAAAGGAATACAATTATAAGGGTAAAGATATAAGAGGTGGCTATATTCACAGTTTAAGGATAAAAAAAGAGTATCAAACCAAACCCGTTCGCGAATTTATCGTATTTCTACATGATTTTTTTAAGATGGTAAAAAAAAAAGAGCTTAATTTCGTGTACGGGTTCATTAAAAGCGATAATAAAAAAGCTTGCTCTTTTGCAGAAAAGAGAAAATTCATTCCCTTAGAAACATTTTCAATTAATATTTTACCCACCTTAAAAGCCGTAAAACTCGAAAATATTTCAGAAAATTATAAGAAAACAAACCTTGATATAACTCAATATATGGTACCAAAAGAAATTCAATTTTATAAATATAAGAGTGTAGTATTCTCATTTCAAGACTATTCTGAATATCTTTCCATTAAAGTCCACAAAGTTCCAAAATCTCTTTTATTTACTGCGAAAATGGTATTCGGTAAAGGAGCGCTAAGAAAATTTGAAGAAAATAACAGAACATTAAGTTATGCGGTATTAAGTATAATATCGGCTGGTACAAAAAATGACATAAAGGAATTGATAGGCCTTAAAAAGAATTTCTGCTATGAGAACAATATCAATATGCTGGGTATTGTGAACAGGTCGAAGATCAAGATAAAATTCCATATTGGAACTGAAAACACTATATATATGCTTTTCAGAGGGGACCATTTTTCCAAAGAAAATTTTATAATGGACATATTTTAAAGTTCAACCAACTCT
>JAGGYO010000078.1 GCA_021162505.1 bacterium | reverse complement strand
GTTATATATTCCCCACTACCTATGCATTAAAAGCCATTAGGCTGAATCTTTTAAAGGGTGTGGGCTTGTCACAATTGTATCACGAACTCATTATTATGATAGTATTGACAGTAATCTTTTTACCACTTTCAATATTATTTTTTAATCATAGTATAAAAAAGGCAAAGGAATGGGGCATTTTAGGAAATTATTAATATTTCTTTTTTCCCTTATTATGGCGAGCATCTGGAGCGAACAACTGGCTATTCCCCGATTGAAATACAATGGTGGTGGTGATTGGTACAATGGCAGAACAGAGATCCCCAATATTCTGAGGTATTTTTCCAAGGAACTTCATGTTCAGGTAGATGCCCGTGATCTCTATGTTCAAGCGGATTCCAATAGTTTATTCGATTATCCAATGGTATTTATGACAGGTCACGGTAAGGTGATATTTTCAAACCTTGAAAGGCAAAATTTAAAGAAGTACTGCGAAAATGGGGGATTTTTGTATATTGATGATGACTATGGTCTGGACAAATATATTAGACCCGAGTTAAAAAAGATCTTTCCAAACAAGAAATTGGTTCCATTGCCGTATAATTTTAAATTGTTCAATATATGGTTCAAGTTCAGCAAAGGTCTTCCACAAATTCATGTTCATTATCAAAAGCCACCGGTGGCTTATGGTATTTTTGACGATTCGGGTAATTTAATGGTGCTTTATACCTATAATTCAAATATTTCAGATGGTTGGGACTCTCAGGGTGTACATCCTTCCGATAGTAATGAGATCAGAGAAACAGCGTTAAAAATGGGTGCAAATATTATATTATATGCGTTAACATATTAGGAGAAATATATGAGAATATCTTTTTTCGGTGCAACAAAAGAGGTTACGGGTTCAAATTATTTGATTGAGACAAAGGGTAAAAGGATACTTGTTGATTGTGGTATGCATCAGGGAAGCAAGGCGAATAATGAGAAAAATTTCAACGCGTTCCCATTCGATCCGTCAAGCATTGATCATTTACTTCTAACCCATGCCCATATTGATCATAGCGGTTTGATCCCAAAATTGGTAAAAGATGGTTTTAACGGTAGTATTTTCACTACTTTTGCTACAAAGCAGCTTTGTGATGTAATGTTGAAAGATAGTGCTCATATCCAGGAAATGGATAATAGATGGGACAATAAAAAGAGAGCAAGAAAGGGCTTGGAGCCGAGAGAACCCCTTTATGAAATGGAGGATGTTGAAAAAGCACTTCCTCTTTTTAAAGGTATAAATTATAATGAGTCACTGGATCTTGGTTCAGGGATCAAGGCAACATTTTTTGATGCGGGACATATACTTGGTTCTGCTCATATTCTTTTTGAAAGTGAGGATATTAAGGTTGGCTTTAGCGGTGATATCGGCAGCTCAATTACTCCATTATTGAATATGCCGTCTTCCTTTGAAGATGTGGATTATCTATTAACGGAATCAACCTATGGAGATAGAATGCGACATAGCTTGGAGGATTCATTGGATAAACTTGCTGCCATCATTGAAGAATCATTTAGGAGCGGCGGGAAGATAATTATACCTTCATTTGCTGTGGGCAGAACACAACTATTATTGTATTACCTCAATAAACTTGTTGAGGATGGTCGGATACATTTGATCAAAGCATATCTTGACAGCCCCCTTGCAATAAATGCTACAAATATTTACAAAGCCGTATTAGAACATTATCCTAATTTCTTCTCAGATGATGTAAAAGAGCTTTATAAAAAAGGTATTCTTGCCTTTGATTATCCTAATATTAAAATGACTACATCAACCGATGATTCAAAAAAAATAAATACAGATGATAAAGCAGCAATAATAATATCGGCTGCCGGAATGTGTAATGCCGGTAGGATTTTACATCATCTAAAGTATCAAGCGTGGAATCCGAGCACATCTATCGTATTTGTGGGGTATCAGGCAAATGGCACACTTGGAAGAAAGATCAGAGATGGTGCCGATGAAGTAAAAATATTAGGCGAACCAATAGAGATCAATGCATCAGTGTATTCACTAGATAGTTTTTCCGCTCATGCCGATCAGGAACATCTTATAGATTTCGTTAGAAGAATCGCGAAAAAGCCCAAAAATATTTTCATTGTTCACGGTGAAGAAACTGCCCAAAAAGTTTTAAAGGATAAATTGGAAAAAGAGTTCAATATCCAATGTATTATTCCTGAATATAAGGAATCCTTTGAATTGAACAAAGAAAAAGTGGAACAGGTCTATACCGAAGAATTGGTATCAGTAAAAGAAAAAATCAGATCACAAGTTCATATAGAAAATGTTGATCTGGAAAAAGAGATGGATGTCTTTCTAAAAATGATGAAAGATTATATAGATATAAATAAACTACACGAAAATACTACATTAAATATTGAAAGATATGCCTTGAAATCGTCTCAGATCATGCTATGGCTCAGGAAAGCAACAGAGATAATGGGTGATGAAATATTTGATAATTATGATGCACTTGTGGAAAAAGAGGGAATAGTGGATATTAAATTCGAACAAAAATCCAAAGAATTCAGAAAAGAGTACTTCATGAGTTTTTCTCCAATATTCGATGATTTTTATAGAAAATTCAAGGAATTATTAAAACCTAAGAAGATAAAGGATTAGTATTGGTAAAAAGAAGGAATAGATTTTTCTTTTATTTTTTCTCTTTGAACATAATAGTTATTCTATTATATATTATTCTCACGCCTATTGTCCTTAAATCTATTGTAAAAAAGAGCTTTAAAAATGCTTCCATTGAATTCCAAACAATGGATATAAATATTTTTAAAAATATTTCCGTCAGTGGACTTTCTTATAATACGGATAATATAAAATTCACCTCTGACTATGTAGATATCGGGGTTAGTGCGGTAAACCTATTTCTTAAAAAATACAAGATCAACTATTTAAAAGTTATTAGCTCCAATTTAATAATTAAAAAACTTTCCTCAAACACTTCTTTTCATATGCCTAACTTCATATTGAATAATATATCTATTAAAAATATGAATATCTATTTTTCCGAAAATAATATAAAGGATATTTTTTTAATGGGTAGCATAGATTCCAGAAAAAAGACCTTTGTCTTTTCTCAAATATCAGCGCTTGTTGATATTAAAGAAGGGATCAATAAAATACCAATAATCGCTTGCCGTTTCAATGGTAATTGGAAAAAGGACATTGTTATATCAGAAGGTAAATTATATACCGCGAATACAAAGGTTTCCTTCAAAGGGCATATTAAAGATGGAAAAGAGTTGATATTCACTACTGACAATTTGAAACTAAAGGAGTTGAATAAATATATTTTGTTCGGTAAAAAAAATGATATGCACGGAATTGGCAGCGGGTATTTAAAATTACACTTTTCCAAGGGTAATAATCTGCTTTATGGAAATTTTACATCACCGCTTGTAAATTTAGCTGATCTGCTTTTTAAAAATGTAAAATTAGGAATAAAAGTAAGTTTTAAAGAAGAAAGGGTATATCTATATTTTAAAAAAGGTACTTTATTTGATTCGCCTATTAGTGGCGGAGGGTTCTATGCACATAAGGAACTTAAACTTAGCGGGAAATTTTCTCATCTGAATATTGGTAATATTTTTATTAAATCTCAAACAGGAACGAAAACACTTTCGTCCTTAAATGGCGAAGGTAATATCTATTATAATTTCAATGAGAAAAAGGTTGTTATCGATTTTTTCAATGTGAATGGGAAATTATTAAAACAACCCGTTATATCACGAACATCGTTGAAATTGGACTTCGACACAAATAATAATCGGTTAAATATAAGTGAGGGACAAGCATACGGTGAAAATGGGGATATCGGGATATTTTCTATTACCGGCAATGCATTGAAAAAACAATACAATGTGAAAATCGATAAGATCGTTAAAAATGCGCCAATGGGATCAAAGATAATCGGGAAGATCTTTGCCAATGTGGATAATAAAAAAATTTCAGGAGAAATTTATCCTGAAAAAATTAAATTCAAGAATAATTTTATTAAATATATTGATATAAAGGGGAAAATAAAATTCAGTAATGTTAATGATACCCTTATCAATTTACAATTCATTCCGTCAAAGATCGACCTTTTTAAGAACAGTTACTCATTTATGGGATATGGCATTAAAATAAAGGGAAAATATAAAGATTCTTTGAAACTGAAGATATCGCCTATAAAAAAGACAAATAGATCAAATTATTTTATTGATATTTCTTATGATAAACAAGGAAAACTTAAGGGTAATGGGGTTTTGTCATTGGAAAAGATCAAAAAAGACGGGAAGATAGATGACCTCCTTGCCGATTTTAAAATGTACACCAAAGGACGAACTCATCATATATCTTTTAATACAAACGAACTAATGATGGATAAGGAAAGGTTATTATCCAAAGAATCATTTGTTTTTACATATAATATGGGTAAAATTGCCGGCATAATTACAGGCGAAAATATTTCAGGGTCTATTGATTATCATAACGAAAATATCAAAGGTAATCTGGAAATCAACAAATTTGATATAAATAGAGCACTCAGTTATATAAATGCTAAAGAAGGTGAATTCTCCGGTCTATTCAGTACAAAAATAGCATTTGATGATACCTTAACTCACCCAAGCGGGAATATTACTTTCAAGATAGATAATTTCGCTCGACATTATAAATATATTGGATTACTGCAGGGTGAACTCTCTTATAGGGATCATATTTTATATCTCGAAAAGATAAATGCTTACCATAAATTGTACTATATGAATGCCAAAGGTTTTATACCACTCAATTTTTCTATTTATCCTTTTTCCGTACAAATATTGGATAAACCCTTTGAAGTCAATTTGGACTTAGCAGATGTTAAACCTGAATTTTTACAATATTTATTTATTGATATTCCATATATTGTTTATAAAAAGAAGCTGGAGAATTTCCCGTTTAAGGGTTCTACAGGTAGTTTTAATGGAAAGATGAAGCTATACGGTACCTTTGAATCTCCCAATATAGATAGTAAGATAATGATGAGAGATATGGGCGGAAATATTAAGATCGGCAAAGAGATAAATTATGATATTTCCAAGACCAATGGAAATATTATCCTGAATTACGGTGAACATGGTTTCAACTTGACATTGCAGGATATAAGATTTGATATTGGGCAGAATAAAAATACTGCAACCTTTAATATTAATGGTTTGGCAAATTATGACAATGATGAAACTAAGGGACAGATCATGCTGAAACTGATAAATGGTCTTTTCCCCATTGACTTGAATGAATATAAAACCAATATAAATTCTCTATCTTTACAATTGAAGCTCTCAAAGGTTCCTGAAATAAATGGGAATATAGTGATCAGCAACGGCAAGATCAAGAAGACCTTTTTCAATATTATTGATTATGCTGTGAACTCTATTCAAAAGAAAAAATTTAAAAAGAACCCTATTAAGAAATTATCCATATTAAGTGACTTTGATCTATTGATGGATATAAATGTTTCAAGTGCCAATCCGGTTTCCTTCCCCGGTACGGACCAAAATTTTACTATAAGTTTTAAAAATTTAAATATAAAAGGCAGGAACAATGATCTGAAGTTAGGTGGTAATATCAATATCCTTGGAGGCGAAGTATATAAATTCGGATCAACATTTACCTTTCTTCCGTCATTTATAAATTTTGTGAATTCTGAATTTATAGACCCTAACCTTGATATATCAATGCAATCGCTTATTACGGGTATTCGGGTCAATATTGATATTTCCGGAAAGTATTCTGAACCAAATATCCAGCTGTCATCTGTCCCTCATTTCTCATCATTACAGATATTATCACTGATATTATTTAAAGATATTGAGCTTTATTCCTTGAAGAATTCAATATATTCTTTGGGAATGAACCTTTTATTATCTGAACTGACAGGGGAGTTGTTTAAGCTCTCGGGTAAAACCTCTTTGGGCTATGTTCTTTCAAAGCTGATCGATAATATTAAGATCGAAAGAATGTCAGTTAATGATGCTGGGGAATTTATCAATCGTTGGCGTTTTTCGTTAGGAAAATATGTTTTTCCCGAATTATATATTGGGTATTCGCGTTTTGATAATATAAAATACGATCAATTATTGGAATTCAAGATCTTTATAAATCCTCAGCTTGTGCTATCCATTGATCTTAATATCAGCCCTTATGAGACAAGGTCTTTTGGAGATTCTATATATATAATGATGATAAGGGAATTCGACATGTCAAATTTATTTAAGATTAGAAAATGAGTATAATTGAAATTCTAAGAATTACATTTTCCGGGTTCTGCTCACAGGATCCCTTTCATTCATTTTCTATTGGCATAGATAAATTATTGTTATGTGTGCGCTGTTCAGGGATATATTTCGGAGCATTGGCATTTTTTATTTACTATTTATTGACAAAATCCCGGAGTAAACATTATTTGGTAAATTTTATCATTGCTATTTTTATTAATTTTATATTTTTTTTACTCATGAAATTCTTAAATTTACCCTATAATAAATTCATAGTATTTCTTTTGGGGAATTATTTAGGATTTTTCTTTGGTGGGACAATAATATTCAACTTATATTGGGATAAAAAAGGAAATTTTAATATTTCTAAAATGCTGATCTCTACCTTTATTTCCATGTCTTTATTTATACTCATTGTATTTGTTTTTAGATGGTATCTTTTTATAAATCTTATTTTTATTTTTATTTTATTGATCGCTGTTTTTATCATTACTATTT
>JAGGYO010000227.1 GCA_021162505.1 bacterium | reverse complement strand
ATTGGAGGGAAAATGAGAATTTGTCCATATTGTAAAACAAAGATCAAAGATGACGGAGCAGAGGTCTGTCCCGCATGCGGTGCTTTACTTGATCCTGTTGAAAATAATAATTTTGAAGAAAAGCCCCATTTCAAGGTAGATGAAATTATAAACAAGGACAAGGAACATTATCTCAAGAAATTTAGCTGGGGGGCATTTTTCCTCTTACCCATATGGGGACTATGCAACGGCTTGTGGATTGAAGCATTGATCGTTATAGCCTTACGAACACTGAGTAGACTGTTATACCAAGCTAATCCAAAATTTGGAATTTGGGATTCCATAATAACAATAGCCATTCTTATAGCTTCTATATATTATGGTAATATCGGTAATAGAATTGCATGGAAACGAAGAAAATGGAAAAATTTTGAAAAATTTGCGGAATCACAGCAAACCTGGGCAATTGCCGGTTGGATATGGCTTATCGCGGTTATTGCTTTCTCGATTTATATATCAACTATTAATTATTAGATAACCCAAATAATAAAAAAAACAATATAGCATTTTCTAAAGTGACATACATTTCGTACAATCATTCGACATAATGCATATCATTTCATATAATCATTTGATAATATGCTATATTCGTGTTATAATTAAACAAATAAAAGGAGTTAGTAATTACAATTGAAGAAATCTTCTATTTAAATAATCTTGCGAAAGAAACAGTTGCAAAATAGACTAAAAAAAGATTTATCAAGGTACGGAAAGAAAAAACTCTTTTCCTCTTTACTTTTTGGGATTATTTTAGGTGAAAAAAATTAAAATATATTTAAAAAAATTAAACACCATGATGTGTATAATTTATTATGCTTATAAAGATCCAAAGACACCATTATTTGCTAAAATGCTTGCATCAATATTAATTGGATATGCAGCAAGCCCTATTGATCTTATTCCTGATTTTATCCCTATCATAGGATATTTGGATGATCTAATTATATTATCATTAGGCGTTTTCTTTTTAATAAAATTAATTCCCAAAGAGATTTGGGATAAAAATCTTGAACTTGCAGAAAATAGGGAAAATTGTTTCCCGCATAATAATTGGCTTGCGGGAGTGATCATTCTTTTCATATGGGTTACTATTATATTCATATTCTTAATATTGTTAAAGATCATTTGAAATTTATTTAATAATTTTATAAAATATTATATAAGAGTTCATTATAAGAATAATGGTTCTTTGTAGTTTTTTTTTATTATTGGATTTATAGCTGGTTTTAGCGGTGGTTATTAGCCAAAAACTAAAAGGATCTGATAAAATCTTCCATAATGCTGAAATGTTTTAATATCACCGGCTTCACACTTTTAAATGATGAAAAGTTATTTGATATTTCCTTTTCAAGAGCATTTTCAATTAATATCTCAACACCCTTTCTCTGAATAACATAATTTTTTAGTTTTTTGGAGACCTTGATCATGAAAATAGAATTAAAGGCCTTGGCAGTATTCCCTAAAAATCCGTATTGCCACCCTTCAATATTTTGAAGGTTAAAGATATCCTGAACACCTCGTCCACGACCATCCTCATTTATGAGAAAAGAAGGTGCATATCTGCTAAGGAAATTTAAATGGGCATGTACCCGATAGCCGATATGTAAGTCACAATTATCATAGAAATCGATCCGCTTAAGATCATAGGATGTGTCAAGTATTTTAAATCCCTTGGATATCTCTTTTATCCTATCAATGTACATTGATATCTCTTCTGCTTCATTTTTTGAAGTAAATTTATCTGTTTTAAGACCTCTATGAAAGGATATGAAGATTTTTGAATCAGGGAGTACCCTTTTTAACATTTTTAAGATATTTAAACTTTGTCCGTAATACATTTCTTTTTGAGGTGGTGTAAAAACAATGGTTCTTACTTTTTTGGGGGGTGAAAAATCATTATTTATTTTTGACAAAGCATACCATGTGGGACATCCCGTCATAACAGTTCTTTTTATATTATTAGCTTGCAATGCTTTTTCAGAAAGCGCGTCGCGGCAACTTAAAGGATTATTCCTTTCCATTTTTTTTAATAGCTCTATGGAACTTTCAGTAAATCTGTAGTGTTTCAATGTAAATTCATCCCCGGGATACCCTTTCCATCCCAGTCCCAGAGGGATTATGGGTACTTTTATATCATCAAGGGTCTTTGTTAATTTATAGATTTTTGGGTACATCTGGGGTTGATACCCCGGGCCTCCAAGGATAACGATCCCTTTTGATGAATTGACAAACTCAAGTTTTTCATCAAGCGATTCCCAATACGGTATGACAACGAACTCTTCATCGGGTCTAGAATATTTTAATAGTCTTATTGCTCTATCTGTAATAAAAAAATCACCTATATTCTTTTTAGCACCTGTAAGACAGATATACATTATTCAAAAAACTCCCAGAGTAGAGTGGTGTCTTCCTTTATATCAATTTTTGCTTTTCTCCCAAATAATTTGTCCAGTTCATAAGGAGGAATCCCTGTTCCCGGTCTTTTAAATGTTATCATTTCAATTGTGATGATCTCACCTTTTTTTATACTACCTTTGGAAACAATAGATCTTCTTGCTAACTTTCTTGAGTTCTCTTCATTTTTTAAGTAGGATTTTTTATCTTTTCCCAGTATCTTTGTTATAAATGCAATTCTCTTTCTAAGGGTCTTTATATCCTCCGGATCCATTGCATGATAATGGTCATTGCCTTTCAATGTCTTATCCAGGGTAAAATGTTTTTCAATGACCTTTGCCCCCAAAATAAACGCCGTGGACAATACATCCATATTCTTATCAGGTTTCGTGTGATCGGAATATCCAAGGATATGCTCAGGAAAATTATCTTTAATATCTTGGATCATCAACAGATTTGAATCCTCATAAGGAGTAGGATATTCCAGGATACAATGCATTATGCAAATATTGTAACAACCCTCATCTTCAATTGCCTTAACAGCCATTTTGATTTCATCAATTGTAGATGCACCTGTTGATAATAACACCGGTTTATTTTTTTTCGCAATGTATCTTATAAAAGGGATATTGGTAATATCAGAAGATGATATCTTGTAATATTTCATCAAGGGATCAAGATAGTCCACTGATGAGAAATCAAAAGGCGTAGAGAGAAAATCGATGCCTATTTCATTGCAATATGAAGCAAGCTCCTTAAATTCATCCTTGGAGAATTTATCAAACTTCTTGAACAATTCAAATTGTGATGTGGTACTCTCCTCTTTTGTGTCCCAATAGGATTCAGCGTTTTTTGTAACAAGCGTCTCCGCTTTATAACTTTGAAATTTTACAGCGTGAGATCCGCTTTCATGAGCTTTCTTTATCATTAATTTTGCTGCATCCAGTGCTGAAAGGTGATTTTTTACAGCAATATCATAATAATTAACCCCGATCTCGGCAATGAGGTAAAACTCTTTTTTTATAAAATCATTTTTCATCTTTTCCCTGTAAATATTTAGTAAATATAAGTTCCTTTATCCTTTTCAAACCATGAGAAAGACCCGTATCTTTCATGTTTTGGTATAATTTTTTCCTGAATTCATAATTATCAAGTATTTTCTTTATAGATTTTTTCAATTTATCTCTGGAGATCTCTTTTCCGTAACCCAATGCATAGATTCCGTTTTTGGTATGAGCAAAAACATGTTTAAGCTCTCTTTTATTCTGAGCAATTGCCAATACGGGAACATTTAAATATGCAAATTCATAAATAGTCCTGCCATATGATGTAATGCCCATGTCGGTAGAAAGCAAGAGCTCTCCCATATTCTTAACATCCTTATAAATAGAAATCTCATTGCTTTTATATTTCGTTAACTCCTTATAACGGGTGTTCCCCATTCCGAGAACAATATCTATCTTCCCTTTGAAGCCAAGTTCAATAAGTGTTTTCAATACCCTTTCAGTATAGTTGTTCTCATCCGTTCCCCCAAAGGTTATCACTATCCGTTTGATCTTTTTACTGATAGAGTTTTTAGGTTTAAGAAATTGAAGATCCCTTCTAATTATATAGTATTTATGCCCGTAGTAATGATTTGACCTTTGATGTGCCCTTTCATACAATGCATTTATAACCAAGTGGGCATGTTCGGAACCCTTTCCAAGATCCTCAAAATCAATGACAAAATATTTTTCCATAAGTTTTTTTACAAATGCAGCTTTTGTATCCAAAATATCATTTATCACAATTTGTGGTGCAAAGCGTTCCAATCCATTAAAAAGTTCTTTATCGTCTTTAAAAATCTCCGCCGGATAATTATTTTCTTTGATCTTTCTTATTGCCAATTGTTCCTTTTTATTTATAAAGAATTTTATATCATGTTCTGTCAATACATCGCAAAGCAGTAATGCTCTGTATATATGACCCATTCCTACTTGTTTTGATCCAATAATATTAATGGCTATTTTTTTTTTGTTCAAAATGTGTTCGGCCATTGCCCAATGGAGAGGATCATCAATGTCAATTGCTTCATTATCAGATAGCGGATATACTTTTACTATTTTACCAAACCTTGTATTTTTTTTAACGAACTTGGATCTTGTTATTACAAATCCCCCTGTTTCGTAAAATGCTGGGATCAATTTCTGCCTATTCTTTCTCTTTTTATAGAACGGAATGAGTTTGTCATTTTTTTTATACCAGAACAAATGCTTTTTTTCAAGAACAGATATGAGGGTTTCAATGTCGTTTCTTTTATAATAAGAGATAGCTTTTTTTAAGGTATCACCTAGGAGCAACGGTGATGTGGCCTGAAGGGTAATAATGGTATCAAAAGAAATTTTTTCTTTCTTTTCGATCTCTTTTTTTGCCTGGTATATCACGGGATCAAGTGTTATATTATCCTTTGAAAATTCTGCTGGTCGCATAATGATCTTGGCACCGAACAACTTAGCATAATATGCGATCTCATCATCATCGGTAGAAACATAGATATACTTCAACCCGGCATTCTTCGCAGTTTTTATTATATATGAGATCAGGGGCTTTCCGTTAAGTTCTCTTATATTTTTTCTTGGAATCCCTTTTGAACCTCCTCGAGCAGGAATAATTGCCAATATTTTTTTATTTTCCATGTTCAATTATACTAAACTTTGAATATTAAGTCAATTGATAGCAAATAATTAACCCCCATTAAGCTACTGGGGTCTTTATTAAAAATGTGTGCTCTATTTTCGGGTATTTTTCTCTATTCCATGTGTTAATTTAAAACCTTCGCTTAAAAGATATGAAATAAAAATAACTATACATCCGGTAATAATTAGTTGCACCATAAATGTTAAACCGCCGAGAAAATCGCCTTTGAGTCCAACCTTACCCAGAAGATTTATCATTGGTACATTCCTTATTACTCTACCCGATTGATTGCCGGCGAACCAAATAAGAATACCACCCGAGATCCCCATGAAAACCAAAAATGATGCCCATATTTCACCTATCATTTTAATAATAGTAGCACCCAATGGGAATAAATAGTATTTTTCGGTTTTGAGTTTCAGAATATTTTCAGTTCTTATTATCATAATATGAGTGATCATATACATTCCAATAATAAAAAGGAGCTGAAAAACGATACCACCGATCAAAGCACTAGCGCTCAGATCAAATACGACCTTCCATAACTTGATCCAAGATACGAGAGCATTAATAAGAAGAAGAGCTGTTAAGATCCTAATAAATAAAGCTGCTGTTTTCTTAAAAAAATCTTCTTTTGAAAGATTGTCCAATACTACCTTAATAAACATAATTTTTTCCATACTACCTCCGCTTATAAATTATATAATATTTCCTGTTAAAAATCAAGCAATTAATTTTCGAAATAATTAGTGAAATGACTTTATTCTCTGTTTAGTTTGCTGGGAAGTATCTCTAACTGAATATAAGAAAATTCTCCAAACTTTCCCTTCAAATGATCTCATAAATGATAGATCATTGTCCTTGTAATTTTCTATTTCTACTGAAGAAATTACATATTCACATTTCATCTTTTTCAATTGTCTTGTATTAAGTTCGAGGTGTTTGATTTTTTTATTTTCATATTTTGTATATTCTATTTTTTTGAACTCCCCTACAAAAGCATAACATCTATTCCCCCAATTGTCAAAATATCCTTTCCAATGCTCATTTTTATTAAGTTCATTTTCAATAATTTTTCTAAATTCATGTTTATAAGACAAAGGATAAACACTTTGGTAACCACCTAGTGTAAAAAACCCGTTATGTTGCAAAATGGCAGGGTGTAAACCAATAGTTAATACCCTATAATCCCTTTGCGGCTTATTTATATATTGTTCAATTTTATTAAAAAGATCTGTGTCGTAAAATTCTTTGAAGTTTATATTTTTAATTTTATTATGATTTCTATAAGTATTATATTTTATTGTATCTCTTCTTTCTTTATTTCT
>JAGGYO010000346.1 GCA_021162505.1 bacterium | reverse complement strand
GCAAAGAATAAATTGGTCGTTAATATATTACTTATATTAATTATTGTAATTGGTATTTCAAGTATCTTGAAGTTGCGTCAAGAAATATTTCCTCCCACTGATATTGATACAATGATCGTAAATGTTAAATATCCCGGTGCAAGTGCTTTTGATGCAGAAATAAATGCAGTGATCCCAATTGAAGATAAAATCAAAGAAATAGCTGGTATAAAAGATTATACAAGTTTGTCCGTTGATAATGGAGCTATAATTTATATTTATATTGATCAAGACATAGTGGATAAGCAAAAGGTAAAAGACGATATTTACAGGAATCTTTCATATATCTCCGATATTTCTCCTGATGTGGAGGAAATCACTGTTGTGGATGCAAATCCTAAAATGATGGCTGTTTATCAATTAGGATTGTCTATAAATGACAAGGAAAAAACAAATGATGCCATTTTAAAGAAATTCTATGAATTTTCGGATGGTTTTGAGAAAAAGTTGCTTAAAATTAAAGGTGTTAATGAAATCCGTGTATCGGGGTATAGAGATAGAGAAATAAAAATCGCAATTAATTCGAATAAAATGAAAAAATATTTTATCTCATTAAACGATGTGATCAAAAGTATTCAAAATAGAAATGTTAGAAGTACGGGAGGAAGTTTACAATCAGTTCAAAAAGAAAAAAATATTGTTACCATAGGACAATTTGAAAATCCCTTTGATGTAAAGAATGTTATAGTTCGTTCCAGTTATGAAGGCAAAAGGATCTTGATAAAAGATCTTGCCCTGGTGAAAGATTCTTTTAAGGATCCTGATATATTAGTCAGAGTGAATAAACAACCGGGTATTATATTTAGTATTGTTAAAAATGAAAATGCTGATGTTGTAAAGACCGTAAAAAATATAAAGTCATTTTTAAAAAAATATAAAAAGATCATGTCCAAGGATTTTAAATTAACCACCATTGAGGATCGTTCTTTATCCATTATTGCTCTTTTAGATGTTGTAAAATCAAATGCTTTAATAGGTTTCATTTTAATCTTTGTTGTTTTATTACTTTTTTTGAATTTTAGATCAGCTTTTTGGACGGCATTAGGAGTTCCGATAACAATTCTCATATTAATGGTATTTATGAAGATCTCTGATATTTCTCTTAATTTAATATCATTAGGTGCAGTAATAACAGTTTTAGGAATGTTGGTGGATCATGGTATCGTTATTTCAGAAAACATTTTTACATTTAAAAACAAGGGCTTTTCACCAGTTGATGCTGCAATATTAGGCACAAAAGAAGTAATTTCACCAATAATCGTTACTGTTTTAACAACGATCGTTGGATTTCTACCATTATTGTATGTCACTGGTATAATGGGAAAATTTATTTCGGTTTATCCTATCATTATTGCAGCCGCTTTGATCGCTTCCTTTTTAGAGGCTGTTTTGTTTTTGCCCAATCATCTTGCACATGGCAAACAAAGACCAATTAAAGAAACGGATTGGTTTACACCTTTTACAAAAGGATATAAAAAATTTTTGAAATTTGTATTGAAATTTAGATATTTGATCTTATTAATATTTATTTTAATCTTTATAGGTACATTAATGATCTCTAAAGATACAATAAGAAATTTCACTCTTTTTTGGGATAACACTTCAGATGCTTTTTATATTAATTTAGAAGCAAATCCGGGAACATCTCTCAATAAAAATTCGGAATTAACAAAAAAAATAGAAAATCTTGTTTTTAAAAAGATCAAAAAAGATGAGTTTCTTTCTATGAAAACTATAATAGGTCATCATACCGTTAAAAGGATCAATTCAAAGGGCAACCATGAAAATTGGTCTCAGATAACGGTTTATCTTGTTCCAAAAACAGAAAGAAAACGCTCTGTTGGACAAATCATACGATCTTTGAAGAAAGATCTAAATCCAAAAAAGATCAAATACTTCGAAAAAATATTCTTTGGAAAACAAGTTATAGGTCCTTCACCCGGTGCAGCAATTGACCTAAGGATCATTGGCGGCGCTGCAAAAACCCGCAAGACATTACAAAATGAAATAGAGAAATTTTTGAAGAAGATTAAAGGTGTTGTAGAGATAGATAATGATCAAAAAGAAGGAAAAGAAGAATTATTAATAACCTTCAATTACGATAAAATGGCACAATACGGAATAACGGTTGTAGCAGTTGCACAAACGGTTAGAGCAGCTTATGAAGGTGTTATTGCAACATATATTCAAACCCTTGATAAGCATCTTGATTTTAGAGTTGAAATCTCAGAAAATTTTAAAAGGGATGAAAAATTCTTATTAAATTTATTAATCCCAAATAATCAAGGAAGACTTATACGCCTCGATGAGATCGCTAATCTAAGATCAAGAAAATCAAAATCTATGATCAATCATTATAATGGGGATAGAGTAATTTCTATAATAGCAAAAGTTGATAAAAAAATTACAACACCAAATATGGTCGTAAAAAAGATCAGAAATTCTTTTAAACTTCCCAATAAAAAATATCCGGATGTATTTTTAAAATTCAAAGGCGAAGCAGCAGAGTCGAAAACTGCTATGAATGATCTGATAATTGCTTTTATTCTTTCTTTAATAGCTATTTATCTAATATTAGTTTTTTTATTTCAAACCGTGGAACAACCATTTATCATTTTATTAACAGTTCCTTTCGGTCTAATTGGTGTGCTTTTAGCTTTTAAATTACACAATATGCCATTAAGTTTTATGGGAATTGTTGGAATTATCGGTCTCAGCGGTGTTGTTGTTAATGATAGTGTTATAATGGTTGATTTTATTAATCGGTTAATTAAAAATAATAGTGATACTAATAATAAAAATACACTTATAAATATGATCATTGAAGGTGCTCAGAAAAGATTGCGTCCCATAATTTTAACGACAATAACTACTGTTGCAGCTTTAATTCCCACTGTCTATGGCATTGGGGGAGATGTTAGCAGTTTAAAACCTACGGTAATGGCACTGGGATACGGAATATTATTTGCCACTACATTGACCTTAATTCTGATCCCGTCTCTATATGTCATTAGTATCGATATTAAAGCAATACCGGGTAAGTTAAAAATGATGTTTAAAGGGAAAAATAAAAAAAGATAATCGAAATTAGATCTTTTCAAAAAAATAGAAAATTCCAAAATAATGGAATATTTTTAAAATATCTTTTCCAACATATACTAATTTAAGAATTGGCACAAATTATGCATTTTTTTTATAATAAGTGGTATAATAAAACAATAAGGGGAACCGTAATGAAAAAAATATTTATTTTAGTTTTATGTTTGTTAGCTGTTTTTGTATATCCTGCGAAATGGACTGTTGCTGTTTATCTTGACGGTGACAATAATCTCGAAAGCGCCGCTCTTGATGATTTTCTTGAAATGTCCTCCGTAGGCTCGGATGCAAATATAGATATAATCGTTCAGATGGACCTTTATTCCACTTCTAATTCTTATGGTTGGGCAACCTGCAAGAGATTTTATGTAACATCGGGGATGACACCAACAACTGCCAATGCACTTTCCGATCTTGGTGAAGTTAATATGGGAAATCCTGATACATTGGTCGATTTTGGCAAATGGGTTTACGATAATTACCCATCCGATCACTATCTCCTGATACTTTGGGACCATGGTGATGGTTGGCGTGCAATTCCCATCAAATCAAAGGGGGCATGTACGGATGATCATGGAACTGCTGATCCTGATGATCCTTCCGATCCCTACTATTTGAACTTTTCTAATGGAGAGCTTCAGAATGCTTTCAACCAAATAATTACTCATGCAGGCGGAACAAAGTGGGATAATATAGGTTTTGATGTATGCCTTGATCAAATGTGGGAAAATAATGTTGCATGTGAACCATATTTCAACTATTTTGTGGCATCTGAGATGAGCGAATGGGGCGAAGGCTGGACATATGATCATTTTTTACAGGCATTAAAGGACTCTACTGGAAATATGACAGCTGTTGAACTTGCAAATGCAGTGGTTGCCGCTTATGCATTCGGTGAAGGAGGTTCAACAGGTGATACTCAATCGGTAATTGATCTATCAATGATGCCTGGACTTTCCACAAGAATTAATACATTTGCAAAGGAATTAATGTGTAATAGAAGCGGTTATACGACTGAAATTGATGCTGCACGGAATAATTGTTTTGAATTAAATGGGTCATCACCCTATTATAATCAAATAGATCTATATGATTTTTGTTTGAAGCTTGAAGCCCAATCAGTACCACAATCTTTAAAAAATGCATCCACTGTTGTAAGAACAGCTATTACAAATGCGGTATCAAATAATTTCGCATCATCCGGGAATAATTGCTATGGTGTAGGAATATATTATCCGCGTCCAACTTCTTCCTATGATATTGATTACGATGGAACATCTCCGGTAGCTACGAATTTATGGGATAATTTTCTAAAGGGCGAAGGATGTCCTGTTCCTTTAAATATTTCATATCTTTCAAATGTGCTCGATGATTCTGCAGGGAATGGCAATGGTATTGTTGATCCAGGCGAAACAATTAATTTGGATGTTCTTTTAACTAACTCCGGAATGGATACGGCAACAGGTATAAGTGCAATTCTTACTACAGCAGATTCTTATATAACGATTTCTCAAAATTATTCTACATATTCCGATATTATTAGTGGCGGAAATAAAATTTCAAATTCAAGCTATACCTTTTCTGTTCAAGGCAGTTGTCCCGTAGGCCATCAGATTGATTTTGTCCTGGACATTGACGCGGACACCGGTTACTCCAATACCTCTGCATTTTCAATATCCGTTGGCAAATTCATTGGTGACTCCACAGATACACCTCTTTCAATTACCGATTTGAATACAACAGTAAGTACAATTAATGTTCCGAGTTTTTGTGATATTACCGATGTTTTGGTATCCGTTGATATTACGCATACCTATATTGGAGACCTGATTATTAAATTGGTTTCTCCCTCAGGTACTGCTGTTTATCTACATAAAAGAACCGGTAGCGGAGATGATAATATTGTTACAACTTATGATAGTTTAACTCCCCCTGATGGTCCCGGCATAATGGATGATTTTAACGGTGAAAAATGTTGGGGAGATTGGAAATTGTATATCGGCGATGCTGCAAATGGGGATCAAGGAACTTTAAATTCATGGACGCTTTCGCTTGATCTAAGTAATTGTTCCGATCCAGATCCGATCATTGCATATAATTCTCATTCTATTGATGACAATGCAGGCGGAAATAATAATCAAGTTGCACAACCGGGTGAAAGTGTTTTAATGCCGGTAACACTCGAAAATAACGGCTATGCGGTAGCAACGGGTGTTAATGCAACTCTTTCTACAGCGGATTCTTATGTTACAATAACACAAAATTATTCAACTTATCCGAATATTATAGTAGGTGGTAATGTAACTTCAAATGTAAATTATGCTTATTCAATTGATTCCGGATGTCCCATAGGTCATGAAATTATATTTACATTAGATATTAATGCAGACTCTTCATATACCAATCAGGTCAATTTCTCTGTAATGGTCAGTGAATTTATAATTGATTCATCTGATACACCTATTACTCTTTTTAGATATGATAGCGATAAAATAGGAATTACGAGTATAATTGATGTTCCCTATTCTTGTAATATTGTTGATATATTAACAAGTGTAAATATAACTTATGGTTATATAGGGGATTTGATAGTTGATCTAATATCCCCAACAGGCACTACTGTTCACCTACACAATCTTACAGGAACTACCACTAATGATATAATTACAATTTACGATAGTTTAACTGCACCTGATGGTCCCGGTTCAATGGCTGAGCTTGATGGTGAAAATTCACTTGGCAAATGGAAATTATGGATACTTATTGATGATCCGAGCAGTAGTTTAGAAGGTATATTAAATTCATGGTCATTAATTTTGTATTTAGATAATTGTACACAAACTCTTCCTGAAATGGTCTATGATTCTCATTCTATTGATGACAATGCAGGCGGAAATAATAATGGAGTGGTTGAATCCGGAGAAGAGATTGATATGCCCATAACACTAAAAAATATTGGATATGGAAATGCAGATACAATTTCGGCGGTATTATCAACCGGTTGTACCTATATTAGTGTAACAACAAATAGTGCAAATTATCCCGATCTGAGTTATAATGCCACCGGTGAAAGTTTAACGCCTTATAAATTTGATGTTTACAGTGGTCTCCCAATGGATTATAATGTTATTTTTGACTTGAATATTACCTCGGATGAGGGTAATTGGTCAGATACATTTATGATAACGGTCAATCCATCGGGAACGGGGTGTAATTGGGCTTTCTCAACAGATACACCAATTGATATTCCTGATAATGTTCCAGCAGGTATTACAAGTACAATTACTATTGGCGAACACAAACAAATTGATGATATTAATTGTTTCGTTGATATTACACATAGTTATATAGGTGATGTGATAGTAGAATTGACTTCACCAACCGGAACTAAAGTAAGACTTCATGATCTTACCGGTGGTTCCGGAGATGATATTTATACTATATATGATTCATCCACCATACCCGATGGTCCGGGTTCTATGGATGACTTTCTCGGTGAAGATGCTTATGGAGATTGGAAATTATTTGCGAGCGATAACGATGCGGCTATTACCGGTACGCTCAATGAATGGGGTTTGGAAATATGTGCTGCGGCACAATCCGATATTGATCTTGATATCGCAAGTGCCGGAGCAGGAATGTTCCATCCTGAGTGGTCATGGAAAAATAGTCCAAGGAGAATTGCTTATATTTACAGAGAAATTAGTGGTATTTCAGATATTAGAGTAATAAATGATGATGGTTCGGGAATGATTGTTATAACAAATTCTCTGGATTGTGTTTCACATCTTTCTCAAATTTCATGGACACCGGACGATAATTATATTGTTTTTGCTTCTACTTTTACTTATGGACAATTACATTTAAGAAAGATCAAAGCCGATGGTAGCGAAGCTGGAAATTCAATAATATTTCAACCCCAACTTTCTTATTGGCGTTGTATTGATCCTGATTATGCGGATAAGTTAAATCAATATAACGAAAAGGAACGAATTGTTACCTCCATATCCGGTGATTTATGGGTATATGAGCCAAATAATTCAACAGAAGCAGATAGCAATTTAACAAGGATCACAAACCTTTCAGATCCTTATCAAGATATGTCGCAAATTGATAAGTTATATCAGCCGCATTGGAACGGTGATAATACGGAAATTGTTTTCGTAAGAAGACCCGCGTGCAATAGCACTATTGTTGCGAATTCGGATATATGGAAAGTGACAAATGTTCAAGATATAATTGCAGGCATTACAAAACCTGCCGGCGATCCTGATGGTGATGGTACAGGTGGCGATTGGAGCGATACAAGATTGATCTCCATGGGAAATACTTCGCATCCCGAATATTCTCCTTCTTTTTCAATCAATGGTTTAAAGGTAGGTTATAATTGTGATATTTCCGATAATTTTAATAACTGTGATTTCCGTTTTGATCCTGTCTCCGAGGTTTCAAGTGCTAATTTTGATGTTTATATAAATAATAGTCCTCAATCGGGATATTGCGAAACGGTCAATGAAGGTTTTTTAAAATGGTCTTCCGGCGGTGGCGATAGATTTGCTTTTATCAATGAAAATGCGGGAAATTTTGCCTTGAAGACAGTTTATGATGAAACGGTTGGCGGTTTTATGAAGGGAAATTTTAAACTTGAAGACAATGCTCTAATAATTGAAGATAGTTCAAGAACGAAACTTTCCATTCCACTTGATATTGCTTCACAGTATCCGGAGTTTTCTATTAAATCTGTTTCACATATTGATTCTTATAGATCAAGTTTAATTCCTATTGGTGAATTTAGACAAATATTAATTCCAGGAAAGATCAATGATATAGTTTTTGGTAAAGAGCTTGCTTTACAAATATATTACACTTATGAAGAAGCAGTTGACTATTCTGAGGATCAACTTGAATTGAGAAGGTATACTGACGGGAGATGGGAATATGTAGATTCATATTACATAGATGATATTGATGAAAACAGCAAAAATGATAAATATGACGGTGGGTTTATTATAGGCAATATTAAAAGTACCGGTATATACGGAATTTTTGTAAATACAAATAGAGCCGTCAATAAAGATTTTGATGCTAAATTGATTAGAGTGTATCCGAATCCCTGTATCTATAAAAAGGGTGATTCATTTATAAAGATTGACCACTTCGGAGTAATTTCAAATGTCAAAGATGTGAAAATATATAGTATTCCCGGCGAACTTATTGCCACATATAAAAATGCAATTAAAAATTATAATGATGGAAATGATTATCTTCAATGGGATCTAAAAAATGATGGTGATTCTTCCATTGCTTCTGGAGTTTATATTATGATAATTGAAGCCGTAAGTGGAGAATACATATCCAGAAAAATTGCGGTAATAAGATAGCAAAGAGGGACGGTGGTTGACATTGTTGACATAAGTTGTATTTCCCCCAGCATTTCATTGATTGGGAAAGATTCTTTTAAAATGTAGCGTTTCTTTTATATTTTACTGTAATTACTCTTATATTCGTTAATACCATCACCTTGTCCCTTATGTCAACCACCGTCCCCGGACACAACTGTCAAAAAATTTGACAATGAGGTAAAAAAACGCCCAACTGTCAAAAAAAATGACAGTATAAAATATTATCTATTCCAGCATAAACCCAATGTTAAAGGAAATACAATTTGGCACAAGGTTTGCAATATAATATGCGGAGATGAAAATGAAAGTAATGAAAAAAACGCTCCTTATTTCTCTTGACATAAGAAAAAAGAAAGTAAATTCAAGTATAAGCCGCCGCGGTTTACTTTTTATAAAAATTCTCTTTGCAATGGGTAAGATTAAGGATAGGATTATAAAAGGAGGTGCTTATGGCTATTAAAAAATGGACGGATGACGAAAATCTTTTTGGACGACTTCACAGGCTGGAGAAAATTTTCAATGACTTTTTCGGAGAAGAAAATTTTTTCACTATTTCACCTGCTATGCAAAGTAATTGGGCTCCTAACATTGATATTAAGGAGAATAAGACCAATTACAATGTCATTGCCGAATTTCCGGGATTAACCAAGGATGATATTGAGATCTCCCTGGAAAGAAATGTATTGACCATTAAAGGTGAAAAGAAGATGGAAAAGAAGATGGAAAAGAATGAAAAAGAAGAAAATTATCTTCACATTGAGAGAAGCTATGGTTCTTTTTTCAGATCATTCAGATTTCCTGAATACATTGAATCCGAAAAGGTCAAGGCTTCTTTTAAGAACGGTCTTCTGAAATTGGAAATTCCAAAAAAGAAAGGAACAAAGGGTAAAAAAATTGAAATTCACTCTGAATGAAATTGAAGGGGGGCATGATGCCCCCCGTAACTTTAAAATATAGGAGGCTAATATGGCTAAAAGAGTTATAGGAATTGACTTGGGAACTACCAATTCATGTGTTGCAATCATGGAGAACGGTCAGCCCAAGGTATTACACAATGCAGAAGGCGGCAGAACCACACCATCGGTAGTTGCTTTTAAGGATAATGGCGAGATCATTGTAGGAGAAGCTGCTAAAAGGCAATCCATTACAAATCCGGAAAAAACCGTTTATTCTGTGAAAAGACTGATCGGAAGAAATTATAGCGAGATCACAGAAGAAAAAAAGATCCTTCCATATAAAGTTATGAAAGGAAAAGCAGAACATGTAATGATCAAGATAGATGATAAGAAATATACTACTCAGGAAATTTCCGCCATGATCTTGAAGGAAATGAAAAAAACAGCTGAAGATTATCTTGGTGAAAAGGTGGAAGATGCTGTAATTACAGTTCCAGCATATTTTAACGATGCCCAAAGACAGGCAACAAAGGATGCAGGAAAGATAGCCGGTCTTAATGTTTTGAGAATAATTAATGAACCGACTGCTGCTGCTCTGGCTTATGGTCTTGACAAGAAAGGGCAAGAGGAAAAACTCGCTGTTTATGACCTTGGTGGTGGTACATTTGATATTTCCACACTGGAAATAAGTGAAGGTGTATTTGAGGTAAAATCTACAAATGGTAATACACATTTGGGTGGTGATAATTTTGATCAAAGAATTATTAACCATATTGCTGACGCATTCAAGAAAGAAAATGGTATTGATCTGAGAGATGATGCTATTGCATTACAAAGATTAAAAGATGCCGGTGAAAAAGCAAAGATCGAACTCTCGTCTAAGCTTGAGACCGAGATCAATCTGCCGTTTATAACAGCAGATGCAAATGGTCCAAAACATTTACAAATGAATTTTTCTCGTGCTACATTGGAAAATTTAATAGGAGACCTTGTCGAAGAGTCCATAGGACCATGTAAAAAAGCTTTGGAAGATGCGAAACTTTCACCCAAAGATATTAATGAAGTATTACTTGTAGGTGGAATGACAAGAATGCCGTTGGTACAAAAAACGGTTGAAGATTTTTTCGGCAAGAAACCCAATAAAGGTATCAATCCTGATGAAGCCGTTGCAATCGGTGCTGCTATTCAAGGTGGTATCCTTGCAGGTGATTCAAGTGTTGGAGATATTTTATTGGTTGATGTTACTCCGCTTTCACTGGGTATTGAAACATTAGGCGGGGTTTTTACCAAATTGATCGATAGAAATACTTCCATTCCTGTAAAAAAATCAGAAATATTTACTACCGCAGATAATAATCAGCCGGCGGTAGATATACATGTATTACAAGGAGAACGACCAATGTCGCAAGACAATAAGACCATTGGAAGATTTCAGCTAATGGGTATTCCACCTGCACCAAGAGGAGTTCCTCAGATCGAGGTAACATTTGATATTGATGCCAACGGAATATTACATGTTACTGCAAAGGATAAAGCGACAGGTAAGGAGCAAACTATAAAGATCCAAGTATCAAGCGGATTATCAGATGAAGATATCGAAAAAATGGTAAAAGAGGCAAAAGAACACGAATCAGAAGATAATAAGAGAAAAGAGATCATAGAATCGAGAAATAAAGCAGAAACCTTGATCTATCAAACCGAAAAAATAATGAAAGAAATGAAGGATAATAAAAAATTATCAGAGGATGAGGAAAAGAAATTAAAAGAAAAGATCGAGAAATTAAAAGAAGTTGCGAAAAAGGACAGTAAGGAAGATATTGAAAGCGCAATTGATGAGCTCTCCAAATTTTTCTCAGATATTTACCAAAAGTATGGAGCCGAACAACCTAATGCAGATCCTAATGCAGGTGCCGGACAAGCTGGTCCAAAAGCAGATGCCGGGAAAAAAGGCAAAAAGAGTGATGCCGGTAAAGATGATGTAATTGATGCTGATTTTGACGAGAAATAGTTTATATATATTGGGGGAGGAAATATTTCCTCCTCCATTTCCGGTAGAATAATAGGGGAAAATTTATGGAAATAAAAGATTATTATAAAATTTTAGGTGTTCCGGAGACTGCTTCTACCGATGATATCAAGAGAGCATTTAGAAAATTAGCAAAAAAATATCACCCTGATATAAATAAAAATCCAGGAGCCGGAGATAAATTCAAAGAGATCAATGAGGCATATCAAATACTGTCCAATTCTGAAAAGAGAAAAAAATATGATGACTATAAAAAATACGGCGGTTCACCTTTCGGTCAAGGGGGTCAAAGTGGTGGTTTTAATTTTCAGGATATTTTTGGAAATTCCCAATCAGGTGGTGTTGATGATCTAACGGATATATTTTCAAGTTTTTTTTCCACAAAATCTAAAAAAAGAGATTCTTATGAAAATTTGGCAATCCATTTACAAATAAATTTAGGGTTTGAAGAATCCATAAAAGGAATTGAGAAAAGAATAAGATATAAAAGATCTACCACTTGTCCTATTTGTGGCGGGACAGGAGCCAGTAGAAAAGAAACTTGTCCTTCGTGTCGTGGTTCAGGTCATATTAACAGAGGAAGCGGATTTTTTGCTATAAACCAGATTTGTCCTACATGTAAAGGAACGGGATATATTATTAAGGAGAAATGCAGTTATTGTAATGGAACCGGGAAAATGATGAAAGAAGAAGAAAAAACCATCCGTATCCCTTCGGGAGCCCGTGAGGGAGATAAAATAACATTGGATAATTATGGTAATTCAAACGGTAGAGTTACGGGTCCGCTAATATTGTATATTTCAGTGATGCCTTCCACCGTATATGAAAGGGATGAGAATGATCTTATAAGGATATTGGATATTAACCTTAGTGATGCTTTACTCGGGTCAGAAAAAGATATTGATCATTTCGGTAAAAAGATTGGTGTTAAAATTCCCGTGGGAACAAATAATGGGAATAAATTGAAATTAAAAGGTCTTGGTGTAAAAAGAGGCAGGTATCAAGGGGATCTATATTTGACGATAAATTTGAAATTACCGAAAAAATTAAATAAAAAACAAAAACTCAAATTAAAGGACTTTTTGGAAACACTTTAGTTTAAATTGTATTTAATTGAAATAAAAGGTTTAAATGCACTTTCATTAAAAATGAATTATTAAAAAGGATATTATGACACTACTGTTTATCTTCAGTATTTAATTTTATATGAAAGCGATCAAAGAAAAACCCCAAGGGACACAGGGTATTGCACCAGAATCGAGGAATGAAGATTGAAGTAATAAAAAATACTGAAATAAAAGCAATTTTAATTAGATTATACGGAGGTAGAAAATAGATAAAGGGGAAGACCACGAAATATGTAATATTTTGCAAGGCAAAAAAGAACGCAATAATAAAATAAACCGATCTCGAATAAATATTTTTTTTAATAATAAATTTTTTTGTTTTTATTTTACCGCTCAAAAATGTTAGAAAAGAAACAGGACACATGGTAGTGCAAAAATAATTTTTCTTAAATATGGCGATAAGAAAAATAATAATAAGAAAAATGGATGCACCTGTAATT
>JAGGYO010000264.1 GCA_021162505.1 bacterium | reverse complement strand
CATTTTCTTCTTCGAATATCGATAAACATCAGACTCAGTTAAAAAAAATAGAAGGCGAGATATCAAAGAATAAAAATCTCATAAAACTTGCTCAAAAGAAGGAAAATATTGCTTTGCATGATATTGATAATATTGATCAAAAACTTGCCGTATCACATAAAAAAATATCCGATCTTAAAAGAAACTTAAGGAAGACAAATGGAAATATCAATTATCTTGAAAATAGGATCACCGGTTTAGAGAAAAAATTTAAAAATATTAAGGAAGATACGAGAAATGCAGTAAAGAATTGGTATATATTAAATGTTCTTTTCAATAATAATAAAAATTCTACGGGGGGTGATATCAAGGATATATTAAAATATGAAATATTACAAAAGTTAAATGAGAAAAATTATGATTATATTCAAAATGTCATATCTAAGAAAGCTGATTACTCCGATAAAATACTCAATTATCGTAAAGAGTATAATAAATTAAAAAAGATGCAGGCTTTATTGGAACTTGAACTTCAAAATATTCGCAGTGAAAAGCAGTTGAAAGAAATATATTTATCGAAGATAAAAAAGAAAAAATCTTCATATAAATCATATTTATTGGGATTAGAAAAGAAAAAGAAAAGGATCCAAAGGGATATTCAAAAATTATTGAACCAGGTTTCTGCACATAGAAAAAAAACAGTATTAACGAAAGGAGTGATCTCAATATATAGGCATATCATTCAAAGACCTGTTCCAGGCAGCATAACCTCAAAATTCGGGAAATTTTGGAATAAAGAATATGAGATTACCATTAATAATGACGGTATTGAAATTGATTCCGGCAGTGAAAGTATTTTTGCTCCATGTCTTGGAACAGTTATATTTGCAGACTGGCTTAAAGGTAAGGGGAATGTCATCATAATATCTTATGATCAACACCTCTCTCTTATTTATGGGAATTTGGATGATATTTTTGTGAAAAAGGGTGATAAACTTGAAAAAAAACAATTAATTGGTAAAATAGGTAAAGATATGAACAATAAAAGGATTTTGTATTTTGGCACATGGCTTGACAGTAAGCCGGTTAATCCAGAGTATATTATTAAGAGGTGAATATGAAAAAAGGATTATTGAGTATTTTACTGACGCTTATGGTTTTTACCATTGTGTTCGGTGATGATGCTAAAACGGACTATGACAAAAATTTAAAGAGATTTTATGAAGCTGTTTCATTTATAAAGAAGTATTATGTAAATGATTCAAAATTCGAAACGATGATGAATAGTGCCATTAAGGGAATGATGGCTGGCCTTGATGTACACTCAACCTATATGACAAAAAAGCAAATGGAAGATCTGCAAAGAGATACTAATGGTAAATACGGTGGCGTGGGTATGGTTGTTTCCATAAAGGATAATATTCTCACATGTATTTCGCCTATGGAAGATTCCCCATCCTTCAAATTGGGTATCAAAGCAGGAGATAAGATCGTTAGAATTAACGGTATGGACACTGCTAAAATGACATTGGACGAAGCAGTCAGCAAATTAAGGGGGAAGCCGCATACTTCAGTAACGATCACCATGTTCAGAGACAGTGATAAATCATTAAAGGACTATACAATAATAAGAGAAATTATTAAACTGAAATCCGTTAAATATCAGGATTATGAAAATATCGGCTATATTAGGATCAGTGATTTTAAAGCGACAACTGCAACCGATCTTAAAAAAGCAATGGCAGTACTGAATAAAAAAAAGGTTAAGGGTTTTATTCTTGACCTGAGGGGTAATCCCGGCGGATTACTTTCCTCCGCGGTGAATGTTTCTAATCTATTTTTATCCAAAGGTACAAAAATAGTAAGTGTAAAAGGTAGAAATAGCCAAATTTTTGAGGAATATAAGGCACAGAGAAAACAATACACAGATAAACCCGTAGTAGTATTGATCAATGAGGGCTCCGCTTCTGCCTCTGAGATCGTTTCAGGTGCGTTAAAGGATAATCACCGAGCGCTTCTGATTGGCGAGAGAAGTTTCGGCAAGGGTTCAGTCCAGAGATTGTTCCCTCTTTCAGATGGTTCTGCTATTAAACTTACCATTGCAAAGTATTATACACCCTCTGATATTTGTATCCATGGTCTGGGTATTGAGCCCGATATTGTATCTCACGAAAGGATGTTCACAAATGAAGAAAGCAAAATGATAAATAAGATAAGGAACGGGAAATTCATAAGTGATTATATTGATGAGACACAGAAGCAATTGGACGGCTTAAAAAGGGCATCCTCAACTTTTGAAAAAACAGCAGAAGGGTTCAATAAACACAATCTTAATACATATGTAAATAATCCTACGAATGTAGAGACATTGAAAAACAAATTATCGGCAAATGAGATCATTGCTTCAAGACCTATTTTATATTTATTGATAAATGAAGAATTATTTAACCGAACTATGAAGGATCCCGACAAGAATATAATCAATCCTGCATTTGATACACAATTACAAACAGCGAGCAGCGCATTAAAAACAGCAATATGGGAAAAAGAAAAGTAAAGAAAATCAAGAAAAAGAAAAGTAAAAAAAAAGGTGTTTATAAAAAAAATCTTTTAAGAATATTTGTACTCAGTATTATTTTTGCTATTATTTTAATACTCATCTCCCCCATTAAGATAAATAAGGACGAAAAGCACCTAAAAAAGCTCCAAGTAAAAAAATACTATATCCCTAAAACAAAAAAACAGCCAAAGACAGATATTGACTATTTCCATGCCACGCTCATAATAAACGGGAATCTCCGTAAATATTTTAATAAATCACATTTAACAAGGGATAATATCTTAGAGTTGAACAGCGAGAAGAAGATAGATGATAATAAAAGATTCCTCTACACAACTTTTAATATAAAATTACCTATTCATTTTGACCTCAATAAAACGAAGGATGATATTATTAAGATCATAGAAGAACGCGGTGGTCATACAAAAGATAGTTATTCATATAATTTGAATGGAAAGAATTTTATAACCTTTTATGTTACTTCATACGATCGGGTCACTCATTTTTTCTCAATAAGCAAAAGCTCTGAAAATAAAATAATGGGGAACGAACCGGTCATTGCTATTATCATAGATGATTGTGGATATCTTTCACCAAAATATTTTAAATATTTAGAAGGAAGAGAAAATATAGATCTTTCTATTCTTCCATATACCCCTTATGCAAAGGAGATGGTAGCATTTGCTTCAAAGAATAATAATGAAGTTATGCTCCATTTGCCTTTAGAGGCATTCAATAAGGCACAGAATAAAGACAAGGGAATGATACTGACAAATTTTGACAAAAAGAAACAATCGGATATTTTTAAAAAAGATCTTTCCTTTGTTCCGACGGCAACAGGATTCAATAATCATAAGGGATCAAAGGGAACATCAGATAAAGAGACAATGGAAAATATACTTTCAAAAGCGCAAAAATTGGGATTGTTCTTTTTGGACAGCCGTACCTCTGCAAAGAGTATCGGGTATGAAACTGCTGTTTCCAAAGGGATTCCCGCAATAAAAAGGGATGTGTTCCTTGATAATCAAGAGACAGAATCCTATATTATAAATCAATTCCACAATCTTTTTAAGATCGCCTATTTGCGAGGTTATGCAGTCGGTATCTGTCATATGCGAAAAGGTACGGTCACAACATTCAATAAGGTCTTTGACGAAATCAATGCCTTAAATATCAGGGTTGTTCCTGTGAGTTATATTATTGCAAATAGAGAGCACCTTATAAAGAACGGTCATAAAACCCTCCCTAAAAATCTTAAAAATATGCTTGAAAATATTGAGGAAGATTAATGCTGGTATTGGGAATTGAATCTTCTTGTGATGAGACGGGAATAGCCATAGTTGAGGACGGAAAAAAGATTCTCTCGAATTCCATAGAATTTCAAGACGAAATACATAAGGATTTTGGAGGTGTTGTTCCAGAATTTGCTGCGAGACATCATGCGGAAAAGATCGGTTATTTACTGGATCTTTCACTAAAAAAAGCAAATCTTTCTCTTAAAGATATTGATATCATTGCCGCAACAAATGGTCCCGGACTTATCGGTTCTTTACTTGTTGGTTACCTTTTCGCCCGAGGATTATCTTATGGTCTGAAAATTCCATTGATCCCGGTAAATCATATTTTAGCGCATCTTTATATGGCAAATATGATCTTCCCCAATGAAATAGAATACCCGCATTATGCAGTGTTGCTCTCCGGAGGGCATACCTTTATCTTAAAAGCCAAAAATTATTTGGATTTTGAAATACTTGCAAAAACAAGGGATGATGCTATTGGAGAAGCTTTTGATAAAATAGCTCACTATTTTAATCTAGGTTATCCGGGAGGAAAAATAATTGATGATATAGCTTTAAAAGGGAATGCCAAAAAGATAATATTCCCCATGCCCAACTTCAAGGAAAAGACCAACGATTTTTCATATAGCGGATTAAAAACAGCCGTATTGAACCATATAAAATCCATTGATGATATAAAAGAGGCAGAAATCAATGATATTTTAGCTTCCTTTCAAAAGAGAGCTTTTGATATAATCTTTCGCTCCTTGAAGAATATTGTAAGATCAGAACATTTGGGCCAGGTGATTTTCGGTGGCGGAGTAGCGGCAAATAATTATTTGCGTAGAAATATTAAAGGCATTGAGGAAGAATTAAATATAAAGACATATTTCCCCCCTAAAAAATATTGTACCGATAATGGAGTAATGATAGCAGGGATCGGATATCATTTATTTAAAGCAGGGAAAATATTTGAAGGTGAAGATGTATTCTCACGAGCAGATTATAGAAAACTTTACTAATATTATTATTGCACCTCTTGCAGGTTATACCATTCTTCCATTTAGAATACTATTAAGAAAGCTGGGTTTTAAAGGTCTTTTTTTTAATGAAATGATCAATCCCTATGAGATCAAAAAAGCTCGGTTCAATAAACTCGTTTTTGGAGAAAAAGATGATCCCATCGGTATCCAACTATTTGGGGGATATGGTGAGGGTATATACAAAAACGCTATTGAAAAGATCAGAGAATTCTACGAATTTAATTTAGTAGATCTGAATATGGGTTGTCCGGTGAAAAAAGTAACCCATGCCGGCGGTGGAGTTGAACTTCTTCGAAATTTCTCAGAAGTTCACAAAATATTGGAAGAGATCCGTTCCACTTGGAAAGGTTCTCTTTCTATTAAAACAAGGATCGGCTTTAATGTGGAAGAAATTTCGCAAACCATAGAAAAATTGAAAACATTGAAACACTATGATCTGGATTTCATCACTATTCATTTTAGAACGGTCACGGAGGGTTTCACCACACCCCCGCATTACGATCTATATAAAGTTTTTAAAAAAGAGCTGGATACTTTTATTTTTTATAATGGTGGAATGAACACACCTGAAGATATTGAAAAGATAAAAAATGAAATAAAGCCGGATGGTATAATGTTGGCACGAGGTATTTTGGGTAATCCACTGCTTTTCAAAGGCGAGCATATGGGATTAAATGAAAAGCTTATCTTTGCAAAGGAATTGGTGAAATTACATAAAAAATATTATGGAGAGCAAAGTTTGGCTGACACCAGAAAATTCATGGTATACCTTTTTAAAGGGGAGGTATATTCCAAAAGCATAAGGGAAAAATGCTTTGCAGCGAATACATTGGATGAATATTTATCAGCCCTTGAAAGCCCTTATTTGTAACCTTTTTCCCGATTTTTCGTTTGCATAGTATGGAAGAGAAAGAAGCGATAGCACTTATTAAAAAAGGGGATAATCATGGTTTTAATTTTATATATGATAAGTATATTTACCAGATATATGGCTATCTTTATCATATGGTAAAAGATAAAATGATAGCAGAGGATATTGCATCGGAAGTTTTTTTTAAGCTCTATAAAAATATCAGGAAATACGAGGAACGGGGAAATTTCAGATCTTATATTTTTCGTATTGCCCATAATATGGCTGTAGATTATTTTAAAAAGAATAAGATAATGTTTTCATATAGAGATGACCTGAAGATCAAAGATGAACCCGAAGAAACGGATGATGAAAAAAGATTTTTCTTGAAAAAGCTTGAAGAAAAATTAAGTTCTATGGGAGAGAAAGAAAGAGAGTTGATCATGTTCTATTATTTTGAGGAAATGAGTTTGAAAGAGATCGGTATAATACTTGGTATAAAGGAAAATGCAGCCAAAACTGCACTCTTTAGAGCAAGACAAAAATTAATAAAGGAGGTAAAAAATGCAATATAAAAATATTAAATTTGATGAAAATACGAAGGCAAAGATCTATTTGACCACGCTTGAAAAGATCGTGAACTATGAAAGTAAGAAGGCAAAACGCACAAGTTTCTTTGGCGTGATGGCTATTTCATTTGCCGTGGTTATACTCCTATTGAACCTATTGTTCATTATTCCCAAGAATAATAATAAAACCAGCACCGTTACTGCAAAAAATGAGAATACGATCTCATTGGAAGATGAATTTGTGAAGGTTTATGGTGAATTCTTCGACTTTTCTGATGATGATAACGGAAATGATCTTTTAAGTAAGAGTATGAAGGATTTAGAGAATTATTAGATCGTTATCCCTTTTTACCTGGGATATTTTTTCTACCTCTGCATCAAGATCGAATATTTCTTCCAATTGAGGATTTTCCAATCCCTTTAAAAAGAATTTGTACTTAAAGACCGTATTATTATTAACAGAGTAATATATATGCTTTACTCTTTCCGTAAAAATAGAAAGAGGAATATTTTTCAAAACCAATAGGACCTTATCATTATTAATCTTTACACTAATATCTTGTTCCCGTAATGTTTTAGATAAAAATTTTACCACATAATGAAAGTAGTCATTGAAACCCGTCTCCCCGTATTTTTGGATATACTGATCAATGCCGTATAATTTGATAAAAACGAATCCCGCTTCACCAACATCCAAGGTATCAAAGTTCTTAATAAAATAATCCCAATTCATCAGCCGACATTTTATTTCTTCTATTTTCTTGGGTTTAATGAAAAGGAAAATGATATTAATAATAAAAAGTAAAAGTACGGTATAAAATAAAAAATCATATTTTTTCAATTTTAAAAATACTAAAATAATCATACCTAAAATAATATTTATTGTACCTAATTTTTTCATACCTGTATTGTATATTATTTCTCCTTTTTTTTCAAATAATATTAGGGTTAGTTTGCAACTTTGCGCTTTCAGAAAAAGAGTCCGGTCAAACCGATATTCACCGCAGAGTCGCCTGTCTGCGTGCGGAGACGCACAGGTAGGCAAAGATAGCAGAGAAATACATTTGGCGTGTCATTCAGAGTCCAGCACCTTTTCAAAGTGCTGGATAAACCACAACACCATTATTGGCGCTGGGCGTAGGAATCTCATTCTTTCCCTGTCATTCCTGCGAAGGCAGGAATCCAGCATTTAAATAAATTATATTGTTCTTTCCTTTTTTTCACTCTGGGTGCTCTGCCTGCCTGTGCGTGTCCGTACGCAGACAGGCGTGCTCCGTGGTTATTATATTGCTTTTTAAATTTTCTTTTTTTTGATATAATAGGGTATGAGATATTTTTGCAGCAAAAGCCTATTAAAATACATATACGGTATCATTTTGTTCCCTCTTAGTGTAATTTATTATTTGGGGTTTTTAATAAAAAAGTCATTAAATAAAAGGAAAGATATTATCTATTCCATTGTGGTTGGAAATATTGTTGCCGGAGGCACAGGAAAATCTCCCATTGTTATGTATCTTACCGAGAAGATCTCCCAAACAGCTATTATTACAAGAGGATACGGAAGCAAATTTTCCGGTTTTGCTCAATTAAAACATAAAGAGAAATTATCTGATGAAGTTAATATGTATTTAAAAAATTGTGATACTCCTATTATTTGCGGTAAGGATCGTTTAAAGGAGATAGCAGAAAATGAAAAAATACTTAAAAATCGCGTACTTATTTTTGATGACGGTCTGCAATATTTCCCATTGGATCCGACAATAAAGATCTGCCTATTGGATTCGAACTGTCCTTTTGGCAACTATTTTTTAATTCCGGCAGGAATTCTGAGAGAACCACCTTGGGTGTTAAAAAAAATGGATATTATATTAATAAAAGGGAATAGAAATATTTATAGATTAGACAAATTAGACATGCCAAAGTTCCATTTTACTTATGAGGTTAAAGGGATCTTCAATATGAAAGGAGAAAAGATCGATATTAATGATAAAGAGGTCTATACACTTTCATCTATCGGTAACCCTAACTCATTTATAAATACTGTAAAGGAATTGAATTTGAAAATTAAAAAGAGCTATATTTTCCCGGACCATTATAAATATAAAAATACTGATTTGAAAAAATTACCAAAGGATAAACCTATCCTAACAACAGAAAAGGATTTTGTTAAGATAGAGAATTTTGAAAAAGAGAATATTTATTTCATAAAAATAAGGGTCAATATAGATAATGAGTTAGAATTTTTACAATTAATAAGGAAAAAGCTTGGATATTACAATAATTAGAACATCATCCCATGGTGATATCGTACTTACCGAACCAATATTTGAGGCATTGAAAAAAGAGGGTTTCCACACTACTTTGATAACAAAGGAACAATATTACCCCCTTATAAAAAATAACCCGTATCTTGACAATGTGATCTTTACAAAGAACTTAAAAGAACACAATACTGATATATTGGTCGATCTGCAAAAAAATCCATTGTCCGGAAGATTGATACGGATGATCAAGGCACATAAATTTTCAAGTGTAAAAAAATATTATGTGAAAAGAATGTTCTATGTCGGCTTCCATAAAAAACCTGATTTTCCTAATGTTATTACGCGTTACAGAGAAGCCGTGGAAAATGCAATTGAGAAAAAATTAATATTGAATAAATTAAGATTTTTCCCCGCAAAGCAGAATAAAATAAAAATAGAAAAACCATTTATAACCATGGCATTAAGCTCAAAATGGTTCACAAAGTCATATCCATTTATCGATGAATTAATAGATATTTTGATGAAAAACACAGATTTTAATATTGCTTTTATTGGTAAAAATAAAACCTCAATAATAAATCCTCGTTTTATTGACCTTTCCGAAAAATACCCTATTGATGAAGGCGCAGCTATTATAAAAGATTCTAAATTTATCGTTACTGTTGACAGCTTATGGATGCATATTGGACTGGGGTTGGGAATAAAGACCTATGCCGTGTTCGGCTCGACGACGCCCCAGCTGGGTTTTGTTTCTCCTTATAATATGCCTCATAAGATCATTGAAGAAGATCTAAAATGCAGACCTTGCACAAGGATCGGGAAGAAAAAATGTCCTAAAAGACATTTTAAATGTATGAACTCAATCAGCCCTATGAGGATTTGGGAATCAATAAAAGATGAATGTAATAGTTAGAGCCCCCAATTGGATCGGTGATGCCTGTATGTCATTGCCCTTTATTTATTCATTGGTAAATTCCCAAAAAATTGAAAAGGTATATATTTATATTAGACCCCATCTGAACGGCTTATTTGAAAATCTTATTCAGAGCAGTAAAATTATTCTTATTCCGGAATATAAAAAATATTCCTTTATGAAAAATAAAAGATCATTACCAAAAAATATTGATATTGCATTTATTCTAACGCCTACATTTCCCGCTACTTTCCCCTTTGTTTTAAAAGGGATAAAAAATATTTACGGTCTCTATTCTCCGGAAAATAAGATCTTTATAAAAAAGGGTATAGATACAAAGGCAAAGTGGTTCAGAAAGCACCATCTGACCAGATCATTTTTAAAATTATTAAATTATATTAATGTAAAAGATAGTTTTAAATTACCTTTTTTTAAATTTGATGATAATGTTATTAGCAAATTCGGGATTGAGAGAAACAATTATTTTATTATTGTTCCCGGTGCTGCATACGGCCCTGCAAAACGCTGGAGTTTTGAAAATTATAAAATATTAGCTATGGATCTTTGGGAAAAATTAAAGATCAAACCTGTAATACTCGGTACGGAAAAGGAAAACGAATTTATTAAAGGAAATATCGATGATAATATCTTTTTAAATCTTTCCGGAAAAACAACATTAAAAGATGTAATTAATATTTTATATAACGGACTTTTTACCCTTACCAATGATTCGGGGTTAATGCATATTTCATATTTGACCGGTACAAAGACCTATGGGGTATTCGGTTCCACTTCACCTCTGTGGACGGGTCCGCTTTTCAATAGCAGTATTTTCTATTCCAAAAGGGAATGCTCCCCATGCTTTAAAAGAACATGTAAATTCGGACATTACGGATGTTTAATGGATATTGAGGTGAATGAGGTTTATAATAAGATCATGGAGGATAATAATGAAACCAGCGGTATTTTTAGATAGAGATGGCACAATAAATGAGGAAATGGGATATATTAATCATCCCGATAGATTAAAGATCTTTAAAGAGGCAAAAAAAGCAGTTAAATTGTTAAACAAAAAGGAATTTTATAGTATTCTTATTTCTAATCAAGCGGGACTTGCAAGAGGTTATTTTGATGAAAATATTATGTTTTTGACGCATAGGAAAATGATAGAGGAATTCGAAAAAAACAATGCTCATTTTGATCTGACCCTCTATTGCCCATATTTGCCTGATGCAAAGATCGAAAAATACAGAAAGGATCATGAGTGCAGAAAACCGAAAAATGGAATGCTGAAAATAGCTCAAAGGATACTTGATATTGATATGAAAAACTCCTTTATGATCGGAGATAGGTATAAAGATATCCTATTCGCCAGGAAAAATGGGATGAGGTCTGTTTTAGTATTAACGGGTTATGGCAAAGGCGAATGGGAATTTCAAAGGGGTAATTGGGAGATAGAACCTGATCATATTGCCGAGAATGTTTTGGAGGCGGTCAAATGGATATTAAAAGAACAATAATTTTATTGGCAATAGTAGTTTTATTCTTTTCTTGCGGTAAAAGTTATGTATTGGAGGATGATCCTATAAAAGAGCCCGTAAAAAAAGCTGTAAAAAAAGATGATCTAAAGCATCAAAAAATATCAGAAACTTCATTAGCAAAGGATTTTACCATAAAAAAGGGATTCAAGGAGGAAGGTACGGCATCGTGGTATGGCCCGAACTTTCATGGCAAATGGACAGCATCAGGGAAAAAATACAATATGAATAAATTGAGCTGTGCGCATAAATTCCTGCCAATGGGTACAAAGGTAAAAATAACCAATATTGATAACGATCGATCTATTATTGTGGAAGTTGAAGATAGAGGACCCTATGTTTACGGCAGGATAGTTGATCTTTCAAAAAAGGCGGCAAAAAAATTGGATGTTATAAGCAAGGGTCTTGCTCATGTAAAATTAAAAGTAATAGCATTACCGGAAAAGATACCGCCATATTTTGTAATACAGATGGGCGCCTTCTCCGATCTTCAAAGGGCAATAAAGCTCCAGAAAAAACTTGTAAAAGGTCATTTCCCCGCTTTTATTAGAAATATAAAGGATGTTTATAAATTATATATTGGGCCATATCCATCAAGTAATAGATGTGAAAAATTTCAGGAAAAACTTATTGATCAGGGTTTCGAAAAAGGATTTGTGCGAAAGCTTAACATATAAAAACGAACTTTAAATTTTCTTTTATTATCAAAAATATCGTAAAGATAAAATGTGATTTTTTTATTTTTCTTAAACTTTCTGTAAATCTCTAATTTCCCTTCGAAGTTTATGTTAAAATCTTTCTCAATATGTAATATTTGACCATTTACCTTGGCATAACACTTATTATAATTGATTTTACTATTGTCCTTTACATAAATATCCCCATTATATCTTTTGATGACAGGTCTTTTTTTATCTTTTTTTACAATATATTCTCCGGGGTAAAAATCTATATTTCTCTGTTTTGAGTAAAAATTTTCTTTTCCGTTCTTTAGTGTAAAAACCCCTTCCTTCTTATTTAATTTAATTTTCAATGTTATTTTTTTACATAAAAAACTTGGAAATATCTTTATCTGAATTTTGCCTTTTTTCTTTTGAATATTGTATTTTAGGTTGCCAACATTTAAAAGATGTATTTTATTTTCTAATATTTTTTCAAAATATTTATTCTCAACATTAATGACAATTTCATCTTTTTTTATATCGTATATTAAAAAAGTATCATTAGTAT
>JAGGYO010000016.1 GCA_021162505.1 bacterium | reverse complement strand
TTACTTTCTATTTCCGGCGTTTATCTTTTTTCTTTTTTTATAAATCTTCTTTTTTATAAGAAATTTTATTTTGCAATACCCATATCACAAATGGCTTTGCTTTTTGCTATTGATCTCTATAAAAGAATATCTTTTGATATGCTCGGCGCATTATTGATCCTTTATATTATCTCAAATGGTTTTATTATATTATTTAAAAATGAAAAATAAGATAATTGTTCTGACCTTATTGTTAATACTCCTTGCCTTAATATATTTATTATTTCCACAAGTAAATATCTTTTTAACTCTTGGCCTGCTTATCTTGATATCTTATTTTCTGGGACAAATATTTGATGCGATACATCTTCCCATGGTATCTGCATATTTATTTGTTGGTATCATATTAGGCCCGCAAGTATTAAAATTATTTACAATTGAAGTTGCCAAGGATCTTCAATTTATAGATATGATCGCTTTGACCATTATTGCACTTATTGTTGGGAAAGAATTATCATTAAAATTGTTAAAGGGGAAGATTAAAACAATAATTTTAGCTACCCTTATTATTATTGGGATAACATTCTTATTACAGGGAGTAACCGTATTTTTCTCATTCCGGATATTTTCTTCAAAATTTAATATCAGTAATAATAATATCCTTTTGGTATCCTTATTATTTGGGTTTCTTGCATTAGCTAAATCACCGTTAACGACCATTGCTTTGATGAAGGAAACAAACAGCTATACCAGTACATCGATCTTGATCCTGACAATAATAGTTTTAAAGGATATTATTGTTTTGATACTATTTTCATTATTTATCGGTTTCTTTACATATAGTAGGGGAATATCAATAATTTTCAATATTTCTTGGAAGATCTTTGGGTCCTTTATTATTGGAGGAATGCTTTCTCTAATTGTATTATGGTATCTTAAAAAGATCAAAAAAAATTCAAATTTAATGTTACTATTTTTAGCATTTCTCATTGCAATAATCAGCGAAAAGCTCCATATTGAAACATTATTGACTGCAATAACTGTTGGATTTATTGTGGAGAATTTTTCTCCCTATGGAGATAAATTTTTAAGAAGCGTTGAGGATCTTTCGGTTATTGTCTTTATAGTATTTTTCTCGGTAAGAGGAATGAACCTTGATCTAAATTTATTGAACAGCATGCTCATTATTGGGATTGCTTATACAGTTTCCAGAACAATTTACAATTACATTGCTTTGATCATAACATCCAAAACATTAAAATTATCAAAAAATTTGTACAAATACGGTTGGAGTGGCTTTATCAACCAGTCGGGAGTAACCATTGCCATAGCAATTTTAATTGAAAAATATTTCCCTGAAATTAAGATCATTTCTCCCATTGCACTCTCAATGGTCATTATAACGGATATTTTAGCGCCCCCTATCTTTAAATTATACTTATTTAAACTAAAAAAGATAGAAAAAGTTTGAAAAAACTTGAAATTTTATTAGAATATACAAACGGAGGTTAAGATGAGACGATTGCGTATTTTTTTATATTTTCTTTTTATTCTGATTTTTATTGGTTCCATTGATGCTTTAGAACTTACTGAAATTCAATATACATCAGGGAATACTTTTTCAATTGAAATAAGTAATTCTGATATATTTCCCATTAATTTAAGCAATTACAGTATTAATGGTTCAACAATAATAAATGGTACCACAATTAATTCCGGTCCCAATTCATTTATTGCCCTAAGTTCATCCGACTTTACCAATTCCCTGGAATCCGTTATTGTTCTTGGAGCAGGAACTATTGTATTTGGCGATACGACTGGTGCAACCATTAATTCTATTTCTTACGGTTATCAAGGTGGGGCACCTGATTTTATTGCGGGATATTCGTTGGCAAAAACTCAAAATATTGGTAATGATGCCGATGATTGGACCATTGACCCAACCCCAACAATGGGAAGTACAAATGATGCTCCAATACCAAATTTAATCGGTGGAGTAGTTATTAATGAGGTTAATCCGCATTTTGGAAATTCCTTTATCGAGCTTTATAATAACACCGGCGGTTCAATTGATATCAGCGGATATCTTCTTTTTGCTCAAGATATTTTGACTATTCCTTTAAGTACTGTTTTGAATTCGGCTTCTTATTATATCATCGAAGAAAGCTCATATCCAGTGAATTTTAATCTTACTACCATTGATTCACAAATGCATAATAATGTATATCTATTTGATGATACGGGAATAAGGATTGATCAGCTTGGCTGGGAATCCGTATGTTCTTTTTCAAATAATTCCTTACAAAGAGATGATGGGAATAAGGGAAGTTGGGCCTATAATGGGTATGATATGGCTACATCGGTTCTTGTATGTGCAGATGATTCAAAAGGTTTTTATAATGTTCCCGATTGTAATTATGACACCACATCACCGGATTGGAGCGTTTCAGGAATTTCAAATATAATTTCTCAAAATGAACATTATCAGATAGCACTATCTTGGGATTCAGCAATTGATCCTGACAATCCTGTTTTATATGATATTTATAGATCCATTAACGATACTTTGTCTTATTCCGTACTTGTGCAGGATGTAACTGCAAATACTTATATCGATACAAGCGTTAGTGTGGGAACGACATACTTCTATCAAATTGAGACATATAATTGCTTCGGTTTAACCAAAATGGCAAGTGATTTTGCTTTCGGTTCTCCTGGTAAATATACCTTACAAAACATTAGACAAAATGATGCTACGGGGGTCCCATTGCTTAATCATGCTAATTTGATTGATGTAGAAGGTTATGTGAATATTCAAAGTGGGATTTTCCAGCCCTCTCAACTCTCAATTTTTTTTCAAAACGGGGGTTATGGAGCAAATGTTTTTGGATATAATCCTGCATCACCTGTTGATAAATTTAAAGTGGGTGATCTAATAAAAGTATCCGGTGAAGTTACTTTTTATAACGGGGTTACAGAAATAAAGATCAGCGGTGCTTCTGATATTACAATAATTAGTTCCGGAAATACGGTAACTCCCGAGATCATTCCCATAGCAGGTACTAATTGGGAGGAAAAAGAGGGCGTTTTAGTTACCGTAAAAGCTGATGTTACATCTATTGGAGGTTCCAGTGGAAGTCATTGGATCTATTTGAAGGATCATGATCCTGATAACAATCCCTTTTCTCCTTCCGGAGAAGTGGAACTTTATTGGACAGATTATGATAATGTAACCATTGATGCTTCGGCTATTGGAGTAGGCACCTATCTTGAGGTAACCGGTATTGTTACTCAGTATGATAAAACATCACCTTATAATGGATACTATGAGATAAAACCCCGTTCTCAAAGTGATATTGTTATGCCATTAACCCCCCCTCTCGAATTTGAGAATGAAGGGTTGGTAAAGTCGGTAATATACCCGCAAAGCGGTGAAACCACAAATATCCAATTTAATGCAGAGGCAGGTTCTTCGGTGATTATAAGGATCTATGATGTTAAGGGTCTCATTCAAAAAACTCTCTTTGACGGCATTTCAGGGAGTGCTAAGGTGCCTTATAATGGTACTGATGATCATGGAGAATATTTAAATCCGGGTGTTTATATAGTAAATATAATCGTAAAAAGCGGTAAAAATGTGGAAAACAAGAATTTCCCATTGGTAATAGCCGTTCCATTAAATAAATAGGAGGACAGGATGTATAAAAAGATCGCTATTTTAGTTTTTTGTATTTTTTTGAGTGTAAGTGGATTTGCAACAATTTTTGATAATAATCAACCGTCACCGAGAGCAATCGGTATGGGCGGGGGATTAACTGCTTATAATGCCGGTATTGAAGGCGTTTTTTATAATCCAGCTACCTTATTTTCATTGGAAAAGAATGAACTGTTCCTTGGGTATAAAAGACCTTATTCATTTTCATTCATAAATGAGAGTAATTTTGCAATTGGAAGAAATCTTGGTAAGATCGGTAAGGTTGCTTTCGGTTATAATGGTTTTACGGTAGGCGAAAGCGGTGATAAGCTTGAAAGTGAACAAACCATGATCTTAACCTATGCAAATTCCTTCTATTCAGATAGAGATGCAACCTTTAATATTGGAATAAGTGTAAAATATTTATCTCTTTCTTTTGAAGGATACGGAAAATCATCCAACTTATCATTAGATTTCGGTATTTTGGCAAAGGTTGGGAAAAACACCTTCCTTGGTTTCTCATTAAAGGATTTCAATGCCCCGCAATTCGGCTCAGCAGATACAATAAATATTCCAACAAAGATGAATTTTGCAGTATCTTATGCACCTTATTATGGAACGGTAACGACTATTGAGATAGAGAAAAATGAGTTTGACCCTGCAAGGATACATGCAGGGGGAGAATTTAATATTTTTAAGATATTAACTCTAAGATTTGGTATTGCTACAATGCCTACTACTGTAAATACTGGTTTTACCGTCTCTTATTGGATACTTGCACTTGATTACGGAATGGAATATCATGATGTTTTAGGATACACTCATAATTTTGCATTAAGAATCAAATTTTAGGATAATATATGAAAAGAATATTTAAACATGCACTTATTATTTTTATTATACTTGTTTTTTCAGGTATTAGTATAAATGGTGAAGCTGTTAATGATAATCTCGGGGGAAATACGGTTATTTCCTCAATAAAAGGTGAAACTAATACCGTTAAGATTATTGAAACTGTTCCTATAAAAGAAGTAAAGCTGGATGTGAATAAGATGAATCCCTTTGCGGGTTTGCTCGATATTAATAATGCCCGGCTGCAAGAATTTTACAAATTACCAATAGACAAGAAAATAGCTTATAATATGTGGTATTATAGAGAATTCCATTCTTATTATACATCTTTTTATGATCTTATGAATATAAAAGATATGGATGTGGAGACATTCTTGAAATTAAAAAATCTTATTTATG
>JAGGYO010000011.1 GCA_021162505.1 bacterium | reverse complement strand
CCGGAGGTACCACCAGAAGATATACCTGGGGCCTCAAGGTTGACTTTTAAAGGAGAAGAAAATGAAGCGTAGAATAATTTTTACAGTTTTGGCTTTACTGCTCTTCCCCATGCTTTCTTTTGCAACTTATACTAATGTTGCTCAATCCGCTTATACATTTTTAAATATTGATTCATCTGTAAAAGCCGGAGGTATGGGCGGAGCGTATTCCACGGTATGTGGTGATATTGAAGGATTAAATTATAATCTTGCCACGGCTGCCAATATTGATGGTTCAGCAATAACATTCACTTATATGAATTGGGCATTGGATGCTACTTCTTTAAATAATGTCCAACTTGCTATTCCATTGAATGAAAAATATGTTTTGAGTCTTCAGTGGAAGACAATGAATTATGCGGATATTCACAAATATGATGAATATGGATTTGATCTCAGGCAACAATTTGTGCCAAATGATATAGCAGGAACCGCTGCTTTATCAACACAGCTTAATGAAAATTTAATGCTTGGTGTTGGTTTTGGTGTTGTTAGAGAGTCAATTGATCATCATTTCTCATCTGCATATTATGCTAATTTGGGACTTATTTATAAGATGGATAAATTATCTGCTGGAATTGCAGCTAATTATCTTCCCATAATTGAAAATGATATGGTAAACGGTGCAATGCCTTTACCAATGACATTTAGAATTGGTGTTTCTTATATTCCAATGGACAATTTATTGGTTGCATTGGATATTGAAAAACCCAATGATAATACAATGAAATTCCATATAGGCTTTCAATACACAGTAATGGAGATGTTAGATGTCAGATTAGGATATAAGACAGGTTCATTCGAGGGATTAACCCTTGGACTTGGCTATCATAAGGCACTAACGGAATCATTCAGGGTTGGTATTGATTATGCCTTCGGACTTGTTTCAGATGATTTTAATTCACTCCAACGCGTTGGTGTGACATTTGGGTTTTAGGAGGTAGATTATGAAAAAGTTAGGAATAGTTTTATTGGTTTTGTTTTTCGCAATTCTACCCTTTGCAGCAGATAGAACACCTCAAGATCATTTGATGTTCACAGAAGTTGCGGTAGATAATGCAACAACCGAATTTATTGAGATCTATAATCCCAGCGATTATGAACTTGATCTCTCAAATGTTTATATTACAGATGCAACGACTGCAACAAATAAATATTACTTTATTGTCACAGGCGTAAATTACGGCGGTGGATCAAGTGCTGATTTCCACGCTAAGTTCCCAGCCGGTGCAAAAATTGGGGCGAAAAGTTATCTTGTTATTGCAATGGATGGCACTGCCTTTGCCGCCCTTTACGGCTTTGATGCCGATTATGAACTTTATGATACAGGTAATGCAGCTCCCAAAATGGATGAGGCAATGCCTGGGAGTATCAATTTTCAAGGTGGATTATCCGATAAGGGCGAAGTTGTTATTATGTACTATTGGGATGGCGTTAGTGATCTCGTAAAAGATCTAGATTATTTGGTTTGGGGCGATAAAGCTGAAGCGATTGATAAAACAGGTATTTTGATTGACAGTATCTATGATGCTGACGCAGTACTTTCAGCTTATGCTGATGATACTTCAATTAATTCTCAAATAGCACAAGTAGAAATCGGCGACGGTGATCTCGGCTTTTTTACATGCAATAGATCGGATTATTCTGAATCTACCGAAACAACCACAGGTGGAAACGGAATATTCGGTGATGATGTAACTTCTGCGGATCTTTTGGAAGAATACAAGATAGGTACCGCTTCACCGGGTGCTGCCTATGCAGATGGTGATTATTATAAATATCATTATCTCGGTTATGCAGAGGATGATGGTAATATTGAAATTGAAGATGTTGATTTTTCATTATATGCTACCGGCACGACACTTGATGATATTTTATTTTTAGGTGCCGTACCAATTGATACACTTACAAGCACATCAAATGGTTATTCTGGTAGACGAGTTAATTTGGATTTTGAAGGATTAACCGAAGGTGCAAGCTATGTAATCAACGCTTTTGGTAATGGCTATTCATCCAATTATTTGGGAAAGACCGTTTATTCGGGAAATCATGATTATCTTTATGTATATGATGAACTTACCGATACCACAAAAGGTATCCAAGTTTGTGAAGCCAGCGGCTCCACATTGGTAGATTTTGATTGGGCTAATTATCTGGATACAGCAAGTGGTGACACGGCAGTTTCCTATGAATTAAGGGTCTATGACGGTACGACGGTTAATACCTACACTACCGCAAACACTACTTATAGTACTGTTTTAAATGAGGGTGATACTGTAAAATATGTAATATACCCCATAAATGGTTCCGGTTATTATATTTCAAGAAGTGCTGTTGGTGAATTAAAGGTAATGAATTTCATTGACAAAGTAGTATTGGTTGATGATAGAAATATCAAGGTATATTTTACCGTACCAATTGATGATCTCGGTACAATTGATGTTGACGGTATTGCACCGTTTGGAACTAATTTTACACAAGGCAATGACTATGCTGAATTTGAATTCACCAATCCATTTATTTTTGGAAATACCTATACATTAAATGTAACGAACTTTACCGCAACAGGCGACGCAGATACTTATACTCAAAGCATGAATTTCGTTGCCGAGAGTGATTTCGGTATTGCAAGCGGTTCAGTGGAAAGAGCGGATTGTCTTATCGTATCATATACTACAACACCTGATACCGTTACAGCGGGAAATACAGCAAACTATACTATTTCTCCTGCAATGACCATTTCAAGTGTTAATATTATTATGGGTACAAATGTCCAATTGGTCTTGGCATCTGATATTAATTATAATGATACATATACTATTTCAGTAAGTACAACAGTTAAATCTGCTAAAGATCTTCCTATCAATAGCAATGATTCAGTAGTTGTGAGTAAAGCGGGCACGCAGATCCAATTGACAAGTGCCGAAGTTATGACCGCAGATATGGTGGAATGTACATTCTCAGGGAATGTTGATCCGGCGGCAGTGGGCTCTCAATTCAGTACAAATCCTGCCTTAACGGTTGCTGGTATTGTTGTCGGCGGAAATCTTGTTGATGTTTATTTTACCACTAATATTGCAAAAGGAACAAACTATACAATTACTGCTAATGTTGAAGATCCCGATGGATTTGATATTGATGGTGCTCATAATTCTACTGTATTTGTTTTGAATGTAACATATCCAAAGGTAACCAAAGCCGAGATGATCAATAATCAAACGGTTAAGGTTTATTTTAATAAGGATATGTCACTTGATCCTGATGCATGGGGCTATGTTAAATGGGGTGGAAATTATATTGTATATCTTAGTGATTGGTCTAATTATCACTTTATTAATATGGTAGAGTACAATATTGAAGAAAAATCAGCAACATTACACCTTGACAGTGTAATGACAATGAACAGAACTGATTATACTGTTGAATGTGATGATGGTTTAGGTACTTATGTAGAAGATTCACAAGGTTATGATCTTAGTCAATCAGGCGTTTATTGGGCTGATTTCAGCACAAAGATAGATGATCTGGACCAGGTTTATTCCTATCCTTCACCCGCGACCACCGGTTCTATAACATTTACCAACTTGGTCGGTAGTGGTACAATTTCCATTTATACGCTTAACGGTGTAAAAATTGACGATATTGATTTTGCCGGTGATGTTGAGAAAACCGTAGAATTGAAAACTCCAAGTGGAAAAGATTATGTGAACGGTATTTATCTTTATAGAGTTGATTCTGATAAAGGTACTATTACCGGTTCATTTGCTGTCTTGAAATAAGACAAATACAATTTGGGAGAGGGATTTTTCCCTCTCCCTTTCTCGCGTAAATACAGTCAAAGGTCAAAGGTTCAAAAGGTCAAAAGGTTAAAAGGTTAAAAAGTTAAAAAGTTCAAAAGAATGGTACTAAGTACTGGTTATTGGCAAAATGAAAGTGCATACCCTTTTTCTTCATTTTTTTCTTTGAAATTTCACTAATTTTGAACTCTATTTCTTTTATTATTTCTGACTTTTCAT
>JAGGYO010000135.1 GCA_021162505.1 bacterium | reverse complement strand
CCCATTTGTTAAGTGGAAATAAGGATTTTAATTGACGAATTGTGCGGATTTATTTACAGTGGTTTAAGAGATATAATATAAAATTATTGAGTGGTAAGATGTGAGGGAAAAATGCTTGAAGGGATAAAAAAATTTAGCAAGATAGATAAAAATAAGAGGGGTTAAGATGAGAACATCCAATTCAAAATCCAGGAGATTGTTTCATTATAACAGAGAAAATAAAAAAAGGAAGCAATTGGATGTCAAATACGAAGAGGTTTTATCAACAGCCTATTTAAGGTATGATGCCTTTATAGCACATAGAAAGAAGAACAAATAGAGTTTTATTTGTGAATAAACTAAAAAAACCAGGGTTAATGGAGGCTGAATATGAAGGAGTATCTTAAGAACTGCAGTCGCTTTTTTAATGGTTTGCAAAAGGCACAGAAAAATTGGAATATTGCGGATTTCCACAAATATAGAGACAAATTAGAAAATATAAGTAAAGAAATGCCTCGAAGAACAAGAGACTATCTTGACCAATCTGATAATAATATGGCAGGTAATCAAAAATCTTTTGAATCTGCATCATATCAGGAAGATCTTGAAGAGGCTATGCGTCTCAAGGAATTGCCTTTTGAAGGTGAATTCCCTAATTATGCCATTGGACCATTCAAGCTGGAAGTAGCCATTCCAAAACACATAATTACGTTTAAGTTCGGTCGCAAGCTAAAGAGATTAAACTTTTTGGAGCCCAATGCGGTGGCCAATGCAATTAGCTCAGATTACCGAAAAATTGTAAAACGTCCATTTAATGCAGACCGATTTGCTAAAGATCTACTGGAGGCTTATGAAGTTGCTAATCGTTTAATCCACCGAGATAAGATTGTGCAATGGGGCAATGTAGTATCACTGAAAGAATTATATAGATTGCTCACTTTACGTGCTGCGAGTAGAAGAGAGTATTCGGAAAATCAATATATTTATGACCTGAGTCTATTTCGTCAGAGCAATATGCGATTTAATGGTCATTGTTTTGAGTTGGGTACCTCAAGAGAGGTCGGTAGAACTTATTTACTAATTGATCCGGATAGCAAAAGAGAGGTGCGTGTCAGCAGTTTGACTATCTACAAGGAGGATTAAATGTCTATAAAATCGGAAGATATTAAATTACTTTGTCAAGGCCAACCGCCAGACGATTATACCCTATTGGATGAAATGACATTGGGTCACAATGCCTATTTGGATTTTGTTGAAGAGCATTATCTTAAAAATTATATTCTCAGCGGAGGCAGCAAGGTTAAATTACTTGTTGGTCCGGAAGGGTGGGGGAAAACGCACTTATTGCGTTTCATTCAAAACAGTGCTGAAAAGTTAGGTTATCAAACTGTATTCATCAGTTTGCAAGATCAAAAAAAGCCGCTAAATATTGTCGATTTATACAAACAATGCGCTTCGAGTGTTGATCAAGATTTATTGTCAGCGGGTCTTTGTCAACGAGTTGGTAAAGAACTTGGATATTCTGAAGATAAATACAAAGGGGATGAACCAATCCTCCCTACCCTTATTGAGGAGGGTTTAACGCGTGGTGAGGCTATACGAGAAATTAGAAAAGCTGTTAAAAGAATTACTAGAGAGAGTGATCTGAGTCCATCGTTTAATGTATTTATATACAATCTTTTAGCAAGTAGTCTAATCGGTAATACAAACAAAATGGATGAAATATGCTGGAAATGGTTTAAGGGTGAAAAATTAGAATACTATGAAAAGAAAAGCTCACATCTTTTTGACAAACTCAATCGTATAAATGCAAGTGTATGGCTATATTCGCTTATACGACTGGTTCAGTTATCAAGCAGCAGCGGATTGGTTTTGTTAATAGATAATCTTGATGCAATAACACAACGTGATCCTGAGACGCAGAGATATCGTTGTACGCCCAATGTAGGCAAAGATATATATGAACTGTTCAGACAATTGGTTGACGCTACCGAACTTTTAGAATACTTTTTTGTTTTAATTGCCGGACGTCCGGAAATATTATCAGATGAACGCAGAGGTTTAAAAAGCTATGAAGCCCTATGGATGCGGTTGCAGACTGGCTTAATTTCATCAGAACATTTTAATCGTTTTGCCGACATGGTAGATATTGAGCGATTAATAAGAGATGTAGGGGGCATTGATAAATTTGCCAAAGATGCCAATGATCGTCTAAGGGAAATAATAGAAAAGAATAACTTAGATTTAAAGTATAAGAACACGCCTTCCCTGAAAACAGAATCTCCACTAAGACAGCGGTTATCTGAAACGGCTAATATGATTACAAAAGGAGGCGAAGATGTCAACCTATAATGATGAAAAATTGAGGGCTGTTAATATAATTGAGGCTTTAAGGTCTGGAGTACCAACACGAGTTACCACAAGCGAACTTCCGGATTTAAGGCCGGATTTAACAGAAAATATTAAATCGGATTTGGAAAACTTCTCTGATAATAATATACCTACAGGTAGATTGGTGTGGGGCAGGTACGGCCAAGGCAAATCACACCTTCTTACTATGCTTGAACATATTGCACTGGATATGAATTACGCCGTTTCCTATATTACCTTAAGCAGAGAGGTATCCTGCCAAAATCTTTTCCGGTTTTATCAACATGTGGCACCAATAATTCGTATTCCTGATTCTAAGGTTCCTGGAATATATAACAAGCTATTAGGAAAAAATATAAAGGATTTGTCCAAAACACCGATTCAGGCAGAAAATAGATATTCGCATCGATTACCCGCGATCGTCGTAGAATGCATGCTACGCGCACCTGGGACTGATGATTTTGATTACTTATATAATGACTTAATGGGCAATCGCCTGAGTGTCTCTGAAATACGCAAGATAGTCAGAACGGCAGGAATAGGCGATCTAATGAGAGGATTGCCACGATTTACACAAAGTTATGCAGATGCTTATTTTGGGGTGCTCCCTGATGTCATTCGTTTCTGTGGTTTTCGAGGCTGGGTTATTCTAATAGATGAAATAGAGTTGATAGCACGTTTGGGCCGTGTAAGTCGTTTAAAAGCATATCAAAACCTTGATTGGCTTCTTAATGTCTCAAAAAATATGAAATATCCTATATATACTATTGGCGCAGCCGCAACTTCTTTACAAGATTATTGGAACTCTACTACTATTAGACATAATGATAGAATGATGATACCAGATCTGGCAAGAGAAAGAATGGGCGATGATGAGGAAAACAAGATGAATGAATTCTTTAAGTGGGCAGAAAGCGAGCATTGTCCTAAAATTAAACCGGTTGATTCTAATCGTCTTGATGAACTTCTTCAAAAGGTGTGCCTACAACATGGAATTGCTTACGAATGGCAGTTACCCGCTTTTGAACAAATAAAACAATTCTTAGGCAATTTAAGTATAGATGATCCTGTTAGGACATATATCCGCGCAACAATTGAGGTGCTTGACAATCTTTTAATAACTGGAAATGTTCCAAGAATACAGACAGAGAAACTTATAGAAAATTCGATTGATGAAGATACTGGATATTTCGACGAAGATGTAGAGTAAAGAGATATGTTTTATTTGTGTTATAGCTTATTTCATTACTGCTATCATAGAATGTATATCCAAAAAGGCTCATCTCAACAAATTATCACGGAAAATCTTGAGACAATTGAGCAAGGTGAAACTATTGGAGATTAATTTACAGGGCAGGAAGACATTAATAAAAAGGATGGGTCGGCAGATATAGGCTTTCAGGGGATAAAGAGCTTTTGAAATTTGCACTGGAGGCGGGTTTAGGCGGCAGAAACCCGCAGGGTTTTGGCATGATAGAAGTGGCAGGTAAGTAGGATTTTAATTGACGAATTGTGCGGATTTGTTTACTGTGGTTAGAAGAGATAATATAAATATATTGAGTGGTAAGATGAGAGGGAAAAATGCTTGAAGGGATAAGAGAAATAAGTTACTTATAAGCATAAAGGAGAAACTATGTTTAGTAAAATGAAAACAATTGCTCTAGATTTTTTGCAGATGCAAACATTAAATAAAATAGAATCTTCTATGTCTATGTATGAACTTAGGGAAAATTATCATGATACTATACTATCTTATCTAACAGAAATAGACAGTGAAATAGAGAAGGTCTACATCCTTAAACAAATTAATAATGTTGTGGAAATGGAGACTGTTGATTATAAAACAGTAAAGCATAAGTTGCCTTTTGTCCAGAAATCTAAGGGTGGTGCTATAGGGCCGGTCATAAAAAGGACTTACAGCAATACAGGCATAAGTCCTAAAGCGTCATATCTGAAGGACACTATCAATCGATTTAATTCTATAAAAAAATCAAATAAAGCTTGGTCTGAATATTTTCAAGATATTTTAAAGATTATTACTTCCGATATATTGTTTTACAAAGGGCAAAAATATTGCGAAAAAGCGAAAACTGTTTTACAACTTGCAGTAGAATCAATTCCAGAAAAGAAAAAGGTATTCTTAACAGTTGAGAATAGCAAGGGAAAACTGCCTGGTGAATCTAAAGAATATCAAAATTATCTCAGCAATGAGCTTGCATTGATAAAATATACGACAAAGTCTACTCGTGAGATGATAGGGACTTGTTCCTTGTGCGGTAAGCCCAACTGTAATATTTATCCTAATGCCATTAAGGGAGCAGGAATAAATATTTTTAATGTAGATAGAATAGGAGCTTTCCCTAATATTTCGGCGGATAACGCGTGGAAAGCATATCCTTTGTGTGCAGATTGTGCGGATCTTTTATATGTTTATAAGTTTTATTTAATGAATAACTACATTGCTCAAGTAGGTGGTGCAAAGGCCTTAATTTTATCTGATATGCCACCAGACAGTACTTTAAAAACACGATTTTATAAAAAATTTGAGAAATATATCAACGCTACAAGAGAAGAAAAAGGGGTTAAATATAAGGAGCAATCAATCCTATATTTAATTGCTCAAGAAAACTATATTCCTAGTTTATCTATTATTTGGGCGAAATTTGGACAAAATTTAGAAGATGTTGTTGGTATTATAAATGATGTTTTACCCTCAAGGCTTAATGAAATATCTACTTTTAATGAACAAATAGAAGATTGGCAACATCCATTGTTTCCTCAAAATAAAAAAATAGAGCTTGACCTTGGCATGAACTGCCTGAGAGAAATATTTTATAGACCAAGAGGGAAAAAAGCGAAAAATACAAATGCTAGTAAACAGCTATTTAAAATGAAGAAAAATCTATTATCAGCTTTGTATCATGACGAAAACTTATGTGCTGCTCAATTTGATAAAGAGTTTATAGAAACAGCCAAGTGGTATATGTTGCAATTATTTGAAGCAGGGAAACCATATAGTGCTCTATATGAGGGGAAAGAAAGTGATAAAAGTTTTACACTTGCAGGTTGGATAAAAAATTTTGCATTTTTAAAATACTATCTGAAAACGATGGGGGTGTTTAAAATGGGAGATAATTTTTATGAACCAGAATGGGAAAGTCTGAAACCATATTTTGGAAAAGAAAGCGGGATTGACACAAAAGAAAAGGCATTTGCTTTTTTACTCGGCATTTTATATGGAAAAGTTATGCAGGTTCAAGGAGCAAAAGGAGTAAATGTGGGAGCAAATGCTTTAACATGGCTTAAAAGACTTACCTTAACGGGCAAGGATTTACCTGAATTATATGTCAAAATTAGGGAAAAATTACTTGCTTATGAAACAGAATCCAATGAAAATGTAAGAAAACTGGTAAGGGAAATTGGACAGGTAGGTGTAAAATTAGGCAATAAAATTGAGCTTGATAAAATTAATACTAATTATTTTTTGCTATTAGGTCAGTCAATCACGACCACTGTTTTGCCGAAAAAAGAAAATTAAAGGGGGGAATGAAATGAGTGAAGAAAAAGTGTATTTAAATTCGAGGCGGGAGATTTTGTTTCTTTATGATATTAAGATGGGTAATCCTAACGGTGATCCAGATGAAAACCGTCCAAGGGTCTTACCCGATGGCACTCACTATGTAACTGATGTAAGACTTAAAAGATTTGTTAGAGATTATTTTAAAAGTCAAGGCAAACATATTCTCGTAGATAATATAGAAGGTAAAACGACAAACTTGACAGGCAGGGTGGCAGATTATTTGGCAAAAAATGGTAAAAAAAAGGCAGATGGAGAAGATTTAGTTAACATAATTTTGGATTCGTTCATTGATGCCCGGCTTTTTGGAAGTTCATTGGCCTTCAAAAAACAAGATGAATGGGCACCAAAACCGATTCCAAAGACTTTAACTGGCGCAGCACAGTTTAATCATGGAGAAGCCCTCCATAAATGTGAAGAGGTTGATATTCATGGGACTACTACTTTTGCAAGCGAAGAGGAAAAAACGCAGGGGACATTTACTACTTATTTTGCTTTACGTTATGCCCTTATTGCCTTTAATGGTGTTGCAAATGAGCATTCTGCGCAGTTATCGAGGTTGACGGATGATGATTATAATGACCTTTTAATAGCTTTATGGAATGGTGTTCGCTCTGCAGCGAATACAAGAACGAAGGTAGGACAGGTTCCAAGATTTTTGATTAGCATAGAATACAATCCAAATAGTGAATTTCAATTTGGCAATTTGATAGATTACATAAAAACGATTTCAACCAATAAGAAAGAAGAAAACGAGTGGTCATCGCCCGCGGACTATAAACTGGATATTTCAAAGTTAATCCAAAGACTAAATGAATATAAATCTAAAATAGCTAAAATTAGATATGAAATTTCAGCTGATTTAATACTTTCTGATACATCTGCATTAAGTAATTGGGAAAAATTGAATATCGACCTTGAGAAAAATGAGGCTTAAAAAGAATGAAGGCAGTAATCTTTAGGTACTATGGTAAATATGGACACTTTTTGATAGGAGAGGCAAATCACTGCGCACCTACTTACCCCTTCCCGCCGCGTACTGCTCTACTTGGTTTTATAGGAGCTATTTTAGGATTAGCTAAAGACACTTCTCAAATAAAGTTAAAAGACGCTAAAATAGCCATTGGAGGTAAAGTTCCCAAAAAGCATTGGCATAATGCAAAATTTAGAAAAGACCCTCCTTCTGCCTTACCTTATACTGTTAAAAATAGAGATGAAGGGACAAATTTATGGGAAAAGGCAACGATGGTTAATCAAGAATGGCTTATTCAACCTGATTACTTAGTTTATGCCATTTTACCAAATGAATTTCATCATGAATTTACAAATAGAATAAAAAACAGAAAATGGTATTTCTGTACTTGTTTAGGCTTGAGCGAAATGATAGCCCAAGTTGAATATATTACTGAAGAAGATTGCAACAAGTTACCATACGGCAGGTATGAAATAAGTAGCGTGGTTGATAAAAAAAAAGCGAAGTTTCTGTTGAAGGAAGGAATAAATGTTCAAAGAATTAGAATGCCTTATAGTGTCAATCCCAATAGAATTTTCGTACACAAAGATTATTTAATTGAACGAGAAGGGAAATCACTACTAGTTGAAACAGGAGAAATATGGCAGGTTAATGGTAAAGTTATTATGTTCCTATAAAGAGATTAAATCTCATCCAAATACCTTATTAAGAAAACACATAAATAATATAATGAAGGTTTCAGCATCGATCGTTGATACTGAATACTGTCATAATTTTCCGCATTTTCCTGATGTAAAAAATGTGATGGAGATTATTGCAAAATTCCATGATTTGGGTAAAGTAACTCACCATTTCCAAAAATTTATTGCTGATCCTGATAATTATAAAGGCAATAAAAAGTTAAAAGCACATGTACCTTTATCATTTTTAGTATCTACTCTTTGGCTAAGTAAATGTAACTTCAACAAACTTGAAGCATTTGCTATTATTCAGGCAGTTATTTCACACCATAGTCACTTATTCACTTTAGATGCCCTTGAAAGAAAAGTGACAGAGGATAAATTTGTTGATTTAATTAAAAGACAGAGAAATGATTTTGATAAAAAATTAGTGTTTGACCTATTTGGAATTGATTTAGATAAACTAGGTTTTTATAAAGAGCCCTGGTTTTCTGTTGAAGATTATATAGACGAGATGGCTGAAAGTATCAACAAACTTCCTTTAGAAAAAGCAATTTCTTTCAGATTATGGGTGCAATATTTATTTTCATTATTGTTAGAGGGCGATAGAGCACTTTTAGCAATTGATTCCAAAGATATTGACACGTACTTTGACAGGAAACTAGTGAAATTAAAGCAGGAAGCAATAAATGTTTATATTTCAAAAGCTCCAGCGAGTTCCCTTAATTCTTTAAGAATGAAAGCTAAGACTGAAGTGATACAAAATGATATTCAATCAGATATATACTCTTTAACTCTTCCAACAGGCATGGGAAAAACTTTGACTGCTGTATCATGGGCATTAAAAATAAGAAACAAGAAAGATAAGCCATTACCTAAAATAATAGTAGTCTTGCCATTTCTTTCAATTATTGACCAAACTCAAAGAATATATAAAGAATTATTTGACAAAAAAGGCATTGATTTTCCTATAGTATTGCCTTCCCATTCTTTGTCAGAAATCCTATTTGATACAGAACTCGAAAAAGGCACTGCGGAATTTTTCAGCGATACCTGGCATAGTGATATAGTTATAACAACCTATGATCAATTTATTTATGCTTTGGCAGATGTCTCAACTAAATATCAACTCCGTTTTCACAACTTGTGCAACGCCATTATCATTATTGACGAAGTTCAATCTGTACCCTGCAGGTTATGGGACTCTCTGGATAATATATTAAGTGCTTTATCTCATAACACTGGCACAAGAATCTTGGTAATGTCTGCAACTCAGCCGGGCTTCATCGAAAATGCAAAGGAATTAATACATGAGCCGAAAGAGTATTTTAAAAAATTTGGCAGATATAGAATTGTTTTTTCACTTAATCCCATCAATATTGATGACTTTATCAGTAAAATTATAAACAGCATCAATGATTGGAGAGAAAATAACAAATATAAAATATTAATAACGATGAACACGCGAGCCTCTGCTAAAAGAGTCTTCAGTGAAATTATTAAACATTGTGAAGGAGAAGTTTATTTTCTAACAGCTGATATAACACCAAAAGACAGATTAAACTCGATTGACAGAATAAAGGAGGCGGAAAAATGTGTCGTTGTATCAACTCAAGTTGTCGAGGCAGGAGTTGATATAGATATGGATTTTGTCATTAGAGACTTTGCTCCTTTGGACAGCATTATCCAAATTGCTGGTAGATGTAATAGAAATTATCAAAAAACAAGATCTGAAGTCGAAATTTACTATGTGATAGATGAAAAAAGTAAACCTTATTCTGAAATGATATATGATGAAGTGAAACTCCAGGAGACACGAAAAATCTTAAGCAACATTAGTGTTGTTAAAGAAGAAGATGTTTATGAATTATCTAAAGAATACTTCGGGCAGTTAAAAATGAAAAAAGATATAGGAAAAGAAATAACTAAAGCATTTTCAAAATGGTCAGAAATGCCAGATATTCATCAGGAACTAAGAGGTGAATATAAAGAGCAATACAATTTTATTGTTATAAAGCAAGACAGAGAATTAAAGAAATTGGTTGAAGAAGCATTAAATATTGATAACAAGTGGGAAAGAAAAAGAACTCTAAGAAGTCTAAATAGAAAAATTGCTCTTGTGACCGTTTCTGCTTTTGCAAAAAGGGGATTTATCCCCGAATTAATCGCAGAAAAATTTCACAATTACTGGTTGTTAAATGATAATTGTTATGATGAAAAAAGTGGTCTTATTCTTCCTGAAAACATAGCAGAAATGGAAACCTGTATAATATAAATAAGTAGTG
>JAGGYO010000023.1 GCA_021162505.1 bacterium | reverse complement strand
TTATAAAGCAGAGGATATTGTTAAGATAAACGGGACAATAGTGAATAAAGGTGATTTTAATGAGAATTTAATATTAAAATATGAAATCCCTCAATTTAATATTTTAAAAGAAGATAATTTATTATTACAAAAAGGTGCATCAATCGATTTAACAAAAGAATTGCAATTACCTGATGATATAATTACGGGAACATATTATATTGATATTATTCAACAGGCTGAAAATGAAATTCATACAAAAAAAATCTTTAATATTCCTTCCTCCCAGTTAGCGATTAATCTTTCGCAAATGCTTTATGATACGGGTGAAAATATAATGCTCGGCATGAAAAATACAGGCGGAGTAAAAGATATATTTACAGGAACAATTGAACTTGATGATAGTAATTATTTCCCTGTTTACGCTGGTAACGTAACCCAAGAATTAAATCCCGATGAAGGAACGGTTATACAAATACCCGTTGACAATTCAATGGTTTCTGGACTTTACAAATTAAAAGGTGTCTTTTATGATACCAATAATAATCAATATCCCTTTGCTTATGATATTGTAATAAACGGAAATGAAGGAAATATTGATGTAAGGACCGAGGAACCTATCTATACGGTTAATTCACCCATTGGAATTATTGCTGATTATACACAAAATAAAGGAGCTCTTGAAGATGGAAAAATCAAACTGAATATTGTTAAGAAAGGCTATTACGGAGAAAAGGATCTTCATACAAAGGAAGATTTTTTAAATAATAAATATTCTGATAATAATATTGAATATATGGGAGCGGGTGGAATCAAACTAAGCGGAGCATGGAATCTTGAGAATGCTTCAAATACGATAAATGAAAAAGTGGGCTATACTAAAACTTTATCCGGTGATGTTTCACCCGACGGGAAATTGTATTTTTGTTCGAATGTTCTAAATGTTTATGATAAAGACGGGAATTTATTAGAAAATAACCCCTATAATATAAACAGTAATAAAATCGTAGTTAAGGAAAATAGGATTTATTATCATCTGGATTATTATAGTTTAAATTTCATTAAAACAATAGATAGAAATACGGGGCAATTAATATCAACAATAAAAGATACAACCGGTGGAGTTGCTAATTTCTCAGGCTTTGCCGTTGACAAAAACGGTTTGATTTATATATCCTATAATTCCACCACAATAAAGGTTTATAACGGAGAAACGGGTGAATATGTCAAAACGATGAATATAATGGGATTTACATGGCTTACCAATTCTACATATCTATGGATAAAAGAGATTAAAACACCGGATATGGATGAATCACAGGAATTTATTTACTCCATATATAAAGACAGCGGAGGGAATGGTTTTACATCGGCAGTGGCTAAATTCACACTTGACGGACAGTATATTGGAAGGATTAGCGAATATAACCCCAGTTACCCATATGAAAATATAGGTATAACAAAAGCCGAAGATGTTTTTATAACTTATGTTACAGTAAATATTAGTACAAAATATTATAAGATAAGAAAGTTGTCAAACATAAATTGGCAAGCGGGAATACTTGAAAAAGATATTGCTATTACAGGATGGGATCATCATGGAATGAAAGTTGTTGTCGATGATATTAATAATAAATTATATGCCTATAATCCGGATGATAGTTATTATGTATTTAAATATGATCTTGATCTTAATCTAACGGGTGGTTTCGGTACATGGTTGAATTATAAAAAAGCCATTGCCGGTATACATTACGGTGAAATAGACAGATACGGAAATTTCTGGTTCACCGATCATAAAAGTTACAGGGTGGTGAAATACGACAAAGATTTTAATTATCTTACGCAAATCGGATATAGTACACTTGATTTAAAAAATCCTTGCTCGCTTGCCTTTGATTCAAGAAACAATATTTATGTTTTTAATGCTCAGTATCGCAATAGTGATGTAAGAAAGTACGATTATAACGGTAAACTTCTTTTCAACAGAAATTATTTTACCTATAAAGGGAATCAATTAAAGTTTGGTTTTTATGATACATATAAAATTGCTGTTGATAAAATTGATAGGATATGGGTACTGGATTCGGAATATAGAAGAATTCCCGTTCTGGATAATGAAGGAAATACTGTTTTTGTCATAGACGGCAATGAAATAGATTCCTCATATCTCGATACCATGCATGGAATTGATTTTGATTCTCAAAATAATGCCTATATTGCCTCATTGAAAAATTTTATAGGTATAGAAATATTCGATACAAACGGACATTTTGTTAATAAGTGGCAATGTGTAATAAACGGGCAAGTATATACTCCTTATAGAGTTAAGATCAATTCAAATGATAACCTGTTTATTTCCGCTAAAATTGGGACTAATCATTATGTATTGAAATATACAAAGGATGGAGAATTAACTGACTCAATGGCGGTTAATGGAGCTACACTAAGCATTGCATTTAAAGATAATGATATGTATCTATTCAAGCATCATTCCATTGAAAAATGGAGAAATATACTAAATAGCAACGGTGAGTATATTGCTACTTTCGAATCCGAATACAATCAATCTCAGTGGCTAAGGTTATTTGCAAATGATCTGAAACCTTCCGATTCGGAGATCAAATATTTTATGGTCTCGGATGACGATACAAATAATTTATTTAATAATCCGTGGGTTGAAATTGTTCCTAATAATTTATTGGATATAAAAGGCAAGTATTCGGCATTGAAAATCTCAATGATAAAAAATAATTCGGAAGTTTCACCTGAGATCTCAGATGTGAGATTGCAATATAAAAGTCCTGAAAAAAATTATTGGTCAAAGGACTTTCAGAATGTAAATATTGTTCAGGATAATAATTGGAATTATAGTTCAAGTGAACCAACTCTTTTGGAAACAGGCGAGTATTATTTGACGGGAAATGTGGAAAATAATAAGGGGCAGGATGTAACTTATGACGAATATGCTTTTAATGTAGTAAACAGCGGGATCAATATTATTTTATCTGCGGATAAAAAGGCATATAAGCCGGATGAAAATATAAAAATATCAGGGAAATTATGTAATTTTAACGATTCGGGGATCCCTGCTTCCGGTTTATTAAGTGTTAAAAAAGATAATGGTGATTTCTTGTATTCTGAAAATGTTACCGTAAATCCCAATGAAACTTATGACTTTTCCTTTAATACGAATTCAGATAATTCATTTGACTTAGTTGCAGTATTTAATGATATTACCATTAAAAAAGAGATTGTGGTTTCAGAGCCGGATTATGATATTACAATTAATGCACCTGAATATGCGGGATATGATCCCTTTGGAATGTCTTTAATTATTAAAAATAAAGGCATAGTTGAAATTGTCGGGGACATTGAGTTCTCAGGTTCGCTTAATCATTATGATATTAAAGTGGGAGAAACAAAGACATTTGATTATAATGTGAGTATTCCAGATGATACAAATTTTGTTTTTAATTTAACTGGGGATATTACAGGTACCTTTGAAAAGTTGGTAAAGTTGGGCGAAAAAGCCATAGTAGAATTCTCATCAAATAATTATTATAAAGAAGGTATTGTTGAAATTCCATATGCCATTGATAATAATGGGAATATTTCTGTAAAGAGGAATTTTAATTTCTTAATCAAGGATGATAATGGAAATACAAAATTTCAAAGCGATAAATATTTTGAGATCAATTCCGGTGATAAATTAGAAAGTTCACTCTTTGCATATCTAAATACCGGAAATTATGAGGTTTACTGTAACTCCATATTCGGAGAGGTTTCAAAGAATTTCACCGTATTACCCTTGGAAAAAATAGACCTTTCCACAGAAATTATGGCAGCGAATAACGGTTTTAAACCTATTATAGCGAATATCAAAAATTCAGGTGGTGAGGATTTTGAGGGCTTTGTGATATTTGAAAGTTCTCTGGATATACAAAGAGAAAATATCTCCATTGCAACAATGCAGGATATTGACATTCCCTTCAATATTTTCATTGAAAATTATGAAAGCGATACCTGTTCTTATAAGATAAGAGTATTTAATTCATCGGGAAACGAAGTTGCAGTAAATGAAGGTATTTTTGATATAATTCCTTCCAATTTTGAAATTATTTCACAACCACATTATCCCATTTATAAAGCTGGAAAAGCTGAGAGTGCCACATTTATTATAAAAAATACGGGTGATAAGGCGGGAAAAGCAACATTTGATTTGACAATTGGGGACTTTTATAGAAATAGTGATAATTTGATCTTGAATTCAGGTGAATCCAAAACTCTTGTTTACAACTTTGATGTTCCCGATGATTATGAAACGGGTAGTTATTATGCAGAATATAAATTGGGTGATAAGATAGGCGGTTATGAATTTTATGTAGAAGGGAAAAAGATTGATGTTAATGCTACACTTGACAAAGAAAATTATAGAATTGGGGATACAGCCGTGTTGACACTTGATATTTCAAATCTGCATCCGGATGATTCTTTGGAACTATTTGCGTGGGCGAATAACGGAAATTATGAAAATCAAATTGATTTTACACTTACCGATCACAAAACATTGACATTTGATATTCCAATAAATTCCAGAAATGATTATAAAATTACTTATGGTGTTAATTTAAAAAGTGGAAAATCGTTATATTTATCGTGGAAATATATAGATATTTTTAATGATGAGATAGAATTTTATACGGATAAAAGATTATATAATGAAGGGGAAACGGTTGTTTGTAGTGTCATTGTGCCTGATACGGGAGATTTCCATATTGAATGTGATGATTTCTACAATAATGATCTTGTGTTAAATGAAAATACCACTTTAATACCCATTAAATTGCCCGACTATATGGAGCAAGGAGATAAGAGGATAAAGTATAATTACAAGGGTAAAGATTATAATTATTATATTCAAATAAGGGGTATCCGCATTGCCATATTTGATTGCCAATTTGATAAACCGGTTTATAAACCCGGTGAAGATGTTAAGGTAACCTATATTGTAGATTCAAATACGGATGTAAATATTATACTTGACGGAACAATATCTGATATAAATAAAGATGTTTTCAATAATGAAATCCATTTAAAAAAGGGAAAGAATTATATAGTGGAAAGCTTTAATATTGACTGGCAAAAATTCGGAACATTTTCACTTGATGCAGGATTCTATCATCCTGTTAATAATAGATTGCTTTCCGCTTATTCCGAATATTTTAATGTAATGTCGGAAGATATGACACCACCTATTACAAGTATTGAAATTTCACAACCGAATGTATTGAAAGATGGTGTTTATTATGTCAATGATAAGACCTCAATAACTCTTGATGCAAAAGATGATTATTCAGGCATAAAAGAAACGAAGTATAGGATACTTCCAATTGACAATGAGAACGGCTGGCTGGAATATACCGAATCACTGAATTTTACAGATATGAATTCGGGTGTTTTCACACTTGAATATTACAGTATTGACAATGCCGGAAATAGTGAAGAAGTAAAAAGTGTCAATTTTTATTATGATGATATTCCGCCCATTGTATCCCATAATTTCAATGGCGTGCTATATGAAACAGCCAATAAGAGATTTATAAATAAAAACACCCT
>JAGGYO010000102.1 GCA_021162505.1 bacterium | reverse complement strand
TCGTTTTTTCTTCAATTTTTGAAATTTAACATATGAATGATTGTAAAATATATTATTTTTATTACAAATATATTCAAATGAAATGGAATGATGTTTATTGATCATTTTATAAATGAATTTAGGGATCTCAATAGTATAAGGAGCCTTCTCTAACTTTTTGAATGCAAATGGGAAAATCAATAGATAGAATAAGAAAAAGAGTAAAAGAAATTTTTTCATATTACATTATATACATTAACTGGAGTTTTTCAACCTTTCCGCTCTTTAAATTTGAATATGAATCACCAAGTTCGGTCATTATCTTCATGAATTTGCTTTTGATAGGCTCTTTGACAAATTTTATCTTTAAATTCAATTTTTTTTCAATATATTTCTGAGCGTCTTCCATATCACCAATAGCATCTACAAATCCTAATTCTTTGGCGTTTTTACCTAACAATACTCTACCGTCGGCATATTTTTTTATATATTTTTTAACGGCGTCATCGGTTTTCAGGTCTTTAAATTTATCCATAATTGCCTGTTTTCTTCCTTGGACCACCACATCTAAAAATATATTATAGGATTGAGTAATGAGATCTTGTAAATAGTTTTTGTCCTCGGTGGTCATAGGTCTAGATGAATTGCCAATATCTTTATACTTGCCACTTTTTATGGTGATCATTTTGATCTTTAAATATTTATATAATTCTGTCATATTTGCCATTTGCATAATGACACCGATAGAACCTGTAAATGTTGAGTTCTCGGCAAAAATATAATCACCTGAAGATGCTAAAAAATATCCGCCGGAAGCACAAAGACCACCCATAACAATATATATCTTTTTCCCTTTTTCCTTGGCATGCATTAAAGCTCTGTATATCTCCTCTGTGGGACCAATCGCTCCGCCCGGAGAATTTATATAGAGGACAATTGCTTTGACATTAGGCAATTTTGCGATTTTATTAATATTTTTTACTTTTACTTCGGACTTGAAAATAGCACCTTCTATTTTTATCAATCCAATATTACCTGTGGAATTCCATTTTTCCATTGATGTGGATTTCAAACCTTTACTGCTCATGGAACCAAATCCAATTGTAGTAATAACACATAATAAAAGGAAAAACAACAATATCATACCCAAAACAATTGGACCACTATCTCTTTTTTCGCTCATCTCAATACCTCCGTTTATTTATTCTACTTTAAATTTGAAAAAATATTTCGTTAGATCGCTCTTCCCTCATCATAATATGACGCAGTATCAATATAATGTTTTGCCGAATCTTCTAATGCTTTGATCTCTATTTCGCTTAATTTTCTTACCACCTTTCCGGGAACACCTACAACCAATGAGTTATCCGGTATCATCGCACCTTCCAAAACCAATGCTCCGGCACCAATAACACAATTTTTACCAACCCTTGCGCGTGATAATACTGTTGCGCCCATTCCGATGAGAGAATTACTCCCAATAATACAAGCATGCAAAATTGCATTATGTCCAACCGTAACATTCTCTCCAATAATAAGATTATCGGGCGGGTAATCCACATGGCAGGTAACATTATCTTGAATATTAGTATTTTCGCCAACCAATATAGAATTAATATCCCCCCTTAATACCGCATTAAACCAAATGTTCACATTGTCACCGAGCTTTACATCGCCGATCACTTTGGCACCTTCTGCAATAAAAACATTTTTCCCAACTATTGGGTTTTTGTCTCTATAATTAATCAACTCCATCTTTTTCCTCTCGTAATTTTTTTATAATGTCATTTGAATTTCTCAATCTTACGAGTAATGTTTTAATAATGTTCTCGTAGAGCTTTTTTGCAATTTCCGGATGTTCTTTTGCAAAACGATCAAATGTGAACTTTCTGACAATATGGAATTTTGCAGCTGTTACGGCACAAATATCCGCTGAGTGCATTTTTCCATCCAAAAAACTCATTTCACCGAAGAAATCATCTTTTTTTAGACGAGTAAGCTCGATCTTCTCTCCATTTACCTCGAGTGTAACGGATACTTCCCCAGTTTCTATTATAAACAAACTTCTGGTTAACTGGCCTTCTTCAAGTACAGGTTCGTTCTCCTTAACTTCTCCCGAATTACAGATAGAAAGGAAATTCGTTAATTCTTCTTCTGTGAATCCATCAAAAATACCGATCTTTTTTTCATCAAATAACATTTTCATCTCCTCTACTTTAAAAAGGAAAAACTTAACATATTGTTAATTCCTAAAAATCTTTTTTCAATTTGAAGGGCGTAATTTATCCCAATATTTTTATATATATACTTCGCGCCCATGGTTATATTTCCATTCATTGTTCCTGCTCCCAAGGAAAGTTTCTTATTCACAATATAGTTAATACCTACTCTATATGCGATATTGAAATCAAAATCAGATTGTACCACTATTGCAATACCAATTTTTCTAATATATTTTTCAAGTGATACTCCAAAATTTATTGGATATTTGTCTTCATAATCATTCCATGTGATAACTTGAACAATATTATCCATAAATACTCCGAAATTAATAAATCTTGTAAAACCGCTTACATTGATCTTCAATCCATATCCCGAAGCAGAAGCAGCATAAAGATCTTCATAGATATATTTGAACATTATACTTGCAGAAACGGGAGCACGGCCGAATCTAAAGGAAAAGCCGCCAGTCCCAAGGATACGGCTAACAGAAAATTCTGAACCGGTCTTACTGCCGTCAGAAAGTGTTTCTTCAAAACCGGAAACACCATTATACATAAAACCGCTGAAAAAGGTCAATCCTCTATATACCTTATAGTATCCGCCTAAACTGATACCCTTTCTCCCAAATGCTAATATACCGGAGGAAAGGCTAAAACCCATTTGTCTTGAAAATACAAGCGTTGACGGGTTATATAATAAATTTGAAGGATTTCTATACAATAAGAAAGCCCCACCACGAGCGGCATTAAAACCGTCAATGGGATAGGACACCCAATCAATGCTTTGAGCAAAGATAATGATCTGTAAAATAACTATAAAAAATATTATTGATCTTTTCATCTTACTTTAACTCCCCTAACCAACTTTTTGCCGCCATTGGTCTTCACGAGAAAATAATATACGCCGTTCTTAAAGTCATTTGAACTCCAGGAAAAAAGAACATTTTGATCGGCGGAAACACTTTTTGTATCGGTAAAAAGCTCCTCCATGTATTCATTATAAACAGTAAAGGTAGCATCGCCCGTCTTTCTTGCTTTAAAGATCACATTCACATAACTATTGAATGGATTGGGAAAACAATAAGCATTGCTTACCCCCTCTTGTATTTTAATGTTCATTACCGACAAAGCATTTAAGATATTCAATCTGCCATAACCTGTTTCCTTATCCCATCCGGGATCACCGACATCATCCGTGGAATAGACCAAAACCTGTCTGACCTGCTCCGGATCGGTAATACCTGCTGAAATAATTATTCCTGCGGCGCCGGCAACATGTGGACATGCCATTGAAGTACCCACTGCACCCATATATTGATCGCCGGGGTATGTAGAGATGATCCAATTGTTCCAATCACTGGGTCCGTCTACAGGATCACCACCCGGTGCAACAAGGTCTATTTCCGGACCATAATTTGAATAAGATGCTCTATTATCACCGTAATCGGAGGCACCAACCGCAATAACATTTTTATATTTTGCAGGATAGGAGATCAATTCTTTATTATCATTTCCCGTTGCTGCAACAAGCACGCATCCCTTGTCATAGGCATAATCGCAGGCGGATTTCAGAATACTCCCCGCTTGTTCTCCGCCTAAACTCATTGAAAGCACCTTAGCACCGTTATCAGCTGCCCATTTTATTCCTTCTGCAATATCAGAATCATAACCACTGCCGGTATCATCCATAACCTTTACACCGTATAGCATACATTTTGGGGCAACACCTGCAATACCCGTTGAATTATTTGTTTGGGCTCCAATTATCCCCGAACAATGCGTACCATGACCTTCATCATCATCATAATTATTTGAAGAATAAGGAGTCCCGGATGAATTTTTTGCTACGAAATTCTGACCTCCGGAAATTTTATTAATAAGATCTTCATGGTCAATATCAATACCCGAGTCAATAACAGCAATTATTACTGAAGCATCACCGTCATTTATATCCGTATAATTTTCAAAACCAATCCTTTTTAAATTCCATTGATAACCGCTATAATAGGTATCATTAGGTATATAATTTATTTTCTTAATATGGTCTATCTCAGCACTTTTCATTCCCGGAATACCTTTCAGTTGATCGA
>JAGGYO010000274.1 GCA_021162505.1 bacterium | reverse complement strand
GAAATATATGGGGAGTATTTTATCTTTTCTATCTCCGTATTTTTAATATAAATATTTACCATCTTTTGCATCGATTATCATTCTTGTGGAATTATCAATACCATCGATTTGTAAAACAAATTCAGATAATTTTGCACTCATAAATCCCTTGCCGCAACCATAGTCTAATAACTTATCATTTTTATTTAAATTCATTTTATATTTGATATCTTTTATTATTAGTTCAAATTTATCTTTAGAAATTATCCTTGCTGTTGCCCGAAGTTCATCTTTAAATATTTTTCCACGAATTTCCCAGATAAGTTTCCATAAAATCTTCTTTATCATTTGTCTATGAGTAATTATATCAAAATACCGTTTAAATTCAAAGTTTGAAAAAAAAGAGTAAATATTTTATAATAACTATATGAAAAAGATCGCAATAATTCAATCATCCTATATTCCATGGAAGGGATATTTCCATATTATAAAAAAATCGGATATATTTGTTTTTTTGGAAGATGTCCAATACACTCGCAGAGATTGGAGAAATAAGAACTTTATTAAATCGGTTGATGGCGGCTTGCCCCTAATTATCCCCGTTAAAGGCGGTACACACCAATTGATTAGTGAAGTGACAATTGATATTCAACAAAATTGGCAAAAAGAGCATCTCAAAACAATTATACAAAACTATAAAACAGCTTCTTTTTTTGAAAAATATAAATTTTTACTTGATGAACTCTATGTGGAACATAAATGGCATAGTCTTTCAAAGATGAATATTTATATGATCAAAAAAATAAGCGAAATACTGGGGATTCAAGCAGAATTCAAAAATTCAGCAGATTACAGGTTCTGTGGTGAAAAAACAGAAAAAATAGTAAATATTTGCAAAGATTTTAATGCAGATCATTATATAAGCGGTCCCAGGGCTAAAAGTTATATAGACCCCCAACTATTTAGAGAAAATAATATTACATTGGAATATATGGATTATTCAAAATATCCGGAGTATCCTCAACTCTATTTCCCTTTTGAACATCGAGTTTCAATTTTGGATATGCTATTTAACCTTGGGCCTGATACAGGGAAATATATTTGGGGTGATAAATTATGAAATGGAAAGTACCCTTCAATAAGCCTTTTTGGGGTGGAAAAGAATTGAAATTCATTGAAAAAGCCGCGAAAAAATATGAAGTTCTGGGAAATGATGGATTTTATACGAAAAAAAGTATAGCATTTTTAAAAAAACTAACAAAAACACAAGAACTTTTTTTAACCAATTCGGCAACAGCAGCACTGGAGATGGCGGTACTTTTATTAAATATTACTCAGGGAGATGAGATAATAATGCCGTCTTTTGCTTATATCTCTACTGCAAATGTATTCTTAATGAGTGGCGCAAAATTGGTCTTTGTTGACATTAACGAAGATACCCTTAATATCAATGAAAATTTAATCGAAGAAAAAATTACAGAAAAAACAAAAGTGATCTTTCCCGTTCATTATGGGGGGAATGCTTGTAATATGGATAAAATAAAGAAAATATCCAAGAAACATAAGATTTCTATTCTTGAAGATGCCGCCCAGGGTATTGGTGGGTATTATAGGGATCACCACCTCGGTACAATGGGGGAAACTGGGATAATGTCTTTTCATGAAACAAAAAATGTCCATTGCGGTAACGGCGGCGCTATTTTGATCAATAAAAAGAAATACCTCGAGAAAGCAGAGAATTTGATCGAAAGAGGTACAAATAAAAAAGCATTTTTAAGAGGTGAGGTTCCATTTTATTCATGGACAGGTAAGGCAGGGACCTATAATCTATCTGAGCTCAATGCAGCATTTTTATATGCTCAACTATTAAAATTGGAAATCGTTAACGAAAAAAGAAAGGATATTTTTTTGTATTATCTTAATAATTTAGAAGACATGGAAAAAGAAGGAAATTTAAAATTACTTAAATTGAAGAAAAGAAATCGCTCCAATTATCATCTTTTTCCAATCCTGTTGGAAAATAGGGAGATAAGAGATAAATTTATTGTTTATATGAAAGAATGCGGGATTGAAATAGTATTTCATTATTATCCGTTGCACCTTTCTAAAATGGGAAGAAAAATGGGTTATAAAAGGGGACAATTCCCCATAACAGAATCCATTTCACAAAGATTGGTGAGATTACCGTTGTTTTTTGATTACTCCGCAAAACAACAGGATTATGTAATAAAAAAAATCAAATATTTTTTTATGAGAAAATAATTTGAAAATTTACCAAAGTTTTGTATAATATGAATATGAAAAGTGTTCCCTTTTTCTCAATTATTATTCCTGTTTATAATAGCGAAAGATCAATAGATGAACTTTCAGAACGCTTAATTAAAACCATGGAAAAATTTAATAAATCTTATGAAATCATATTTATTGATGATCAAAGTAAAGATAATTCCTGGGTAATTTTAGAAAAATTGAAGAAAAAACATGCGGATATTTTAAAAATTTATCAATTATCCAAAAATTTTGGACAGGATAATGCCGTAATGGCCGGGTTCACGGCATCACAAGGTGAAATAATAATAACCATGGATGATGATCTTCAACACGCACCGGAAGATATTGAACTTCTCTATAATAGATATAAAAATAGTGATCTTGATGTAGTTATTGGTAAATTCAAAAAAAGAAGGCATTCTTTTTTTAAAAAAACATTATCAAATTTTAATGATAGTATGGAAAATGTCATGCTGAAAAAGAAAAAAAAAGTGTATTTTTCATCGTTTAGATTAATTGCAAAATGGGTCATTGAGGAAATTTTAAAATATAAGGGTCCTTATCCTTTTATTGACGGATTAATTATTAGGACAACGGATTCCTATGACAATATTTTGGTTTCTCATTCAAAAAGGAAGTATGGAAATTCAAATTACAATTTTAAAAGATTGATCTCATTCTGGTTAAACTCCTTTACGAATTTTTCCATTATTCCTTTAAGGGTTGCTACAATAACAGGATTTATTTTCTCCATTGTTTCATTTGTTTTTATTCTCTATTTTATTATTATAAAAATTCTTAACCCCCAGTATTTATTAAAAGGATGGTTATCGACAATTGTATTTATCGTTTTTATTGGTGGATTTCAATTAATTTCTATTGGTTTGATCGGCGAATATATTGGAAGAATATTTTTAAATATCAACAAATCTCCTCAGTTTATTATTAAGAATTCAAAAAATGAGATTGAGAATATCAATTTAAAAAAACAATAGATTCGTTATTGTTTTATTTTTTTAAAATTTATTGTTCCAAGATTAATTTCATTCCCCAGATTTCCATCAGCATTTCTATAAAATCCAATTTTAATATCATAGGGGATAAGTTCCACCTTGACCTTGGTTGAAAGAATAATATAGGATCCCTTTTCCCACATTGAAGTAAGAGGATAAGGCAAAAAATCCCAGTTTTCAAAACCGTATTGTATTCTATGGGAAGATAAATTGTTTTTCTTTGATTTATTGACATAGCCATGAATATAGATCACCCACTTCTTAATAAAATTTTCTTTAACTCTAAACAACAAATTGATCTTATATTCAGAATATGCAACTTTTGCAATATTAAAATCAATTAGGTCGGCCTTATTGGAAATAGGCCTTCCTTTTATTGAATTGACGATCTTATCATACTCCTCTTTAAAATGATAATTGTTTTTACCTAATGTCGATTGAAAATAATTGGTTAATGTAAAAATGTCTTTATCAATGATTGCTTGTTCCATTATTTTAGTCGATAATCTTTTTATTTTTGGTAATAACTTTTGTAATTGCCGTCTATTGATCGTGTATAGAGTGTATTTCTCGTCATTCTTAACTCTCGGATCAAGATCATTGATTAAGGTAAATAAATTTTTATATTTTCCTATTGAATAATTATTGAGCAGGAAAATATCCGCATAATAATTATTCTTTATTTCCTTTAATGAGATCAATTGTTCATATAGATCAAAAATAGAGTTAAATTGGTAAATATTTTTCATGGTCAATGCAAGAATATGTATGTTTTCTGTGGGATAGCTAATATCTCTCGTGGCAATATTTATATGCGGCGAAAAAATAATATGATCGTATAATGTGTTATCTTTAATAAATTTGCTAATACTTTTATAGCTATTCTCAATTTTCGGAAAATAATCTTTGTAATGAATGTGAGTTCGCAAAGTAATAAAAATTGTGAAAAGGAAAAACAGTGCAATGAGGGTTGATGAGAAATATTTACTATTTATTTGAATTTTACCGGAGAATAATTTGAAATATTTGAACAT
>JAGGYO010000226.1 GCA_021162505.1 bacterium | reverse complement strand
GTATTAGGAGAATGCAAATGAGGTTATTCAAAAAAAACGATATTATTAAACTTTTAATCTTTCTTGTATTGCTTATCATTTTGGCACAGATCTTTGGGTATTATCCCGCGGATAATGTTAGAATAAAAAAATTTAAAAAATTATTAAAAATGGACAGTGTGAATATGATAATAATATCAGAGATACATTGCGGACCATGCAGAATGATGAAAAGAGAACTGATTGATAATAAGAAATTTAGAAAGAGAAACCCTAAATTAAATATAATTGTATATAATGTGGATGATCCCAAAAAAGGTGTAGAAAATAGAAAAGTGCTTAGGTTATTAGTAAAAAGACATTTCTTCAATGGTTTTGTTGGGTATCCAAGTTATTTTTTTATTATTCTGAACAAAAAAGGAGAATATGATACATATTATGAAACAGGTGGTTATGGACCTGGAACAAACAAAAGAATAGAGGAGATATTGGATCTGATCATGAATGGTTGGAAAAATGTCGGCTCCAATTCCGATTTAAAATGGTATATGTGGAAAAAGGAACGAGGAAAATTGAAGGTGAAATAGGGACGGTGTTTTAAATTTGTTAAATTCTCTGTAAAAGTTGTGAAATATTTTTATTATACTTTCGCATTTGCCTAAATGTGAAAATGACAGAAAAATTAATGAGATTCCTACGGAAACTTTGTTTCCTCTGAATAACAGGCAATAAGTGAAGAGTGAAAAGTGAAGAGTGAAGAGTGAAGAGTAAAAGAAAATACTGGATTCCTAATCAAGTTAGGAATGACCCCGAATAAATGAATAATGAAGAATAGTCAGATAGATTCTTCGGTCGCTTCGCTTCCTCAGAATGACAAGAGGAGGTGGCTCAATCAGAATGACAGGCAATACAGAGGACGGAGGCTGGTGAAGAAAAAGCAAGGCAATAAGAAAAATGAGATTCCTACGGAAACTTTGTTTCCTCTGAATGACAGGCAACTCAGAATGAATTGCAAATAAGAAGTAAGAACTGAGAAGTGAAGAAGTAAAAATAAATGAATAATGAAAGTAAGATGGATTCCTAATCAAGTTAGGAATGACATATTACTCTTGTCATCCTCGTGCTTGACACGGGGATCCAGTTATTTGAAGTTTAGAGTTTAGGGTTTGGGGTTTGAAGGACCTTTGACTTTGGACTGATCTTTGAGATTATCACAGATTTTTTCAAAATCCTCATAATGACGAGGAGTTAGAACCCCTACAATATTATTTGCATACACGAATCGAACTTAAACCTTAAAAATTAAAGACAATTACATTTTGAAAAAAGCTGAAATAATTATATAATAAAACTTATGATTGTATATGGAATATTGATTTTCGCCGCCTTACTTGAACTTATTCTTGCTAATATTTTTACGCATACTGCAAAGAAGATGAAGATCATGGATAAACCCAATGAAAGAAAGATGCATAAAGAGGCAAAGCCGCGTGGTATAGGTGTAAGTTTTTTTATTGTTTATGTCATTGGATTGTTGCTTTTACATTTATTGGGAGTAAAAATTCCATTTATTTCCAAATATCTTTTATGGATAATATTAGGGGGAGTCATATTTTTATTGGGACTTTTTGATGATATATTCAACCTAAATCCCTATATTAAATTCGGAGTACAACTTGCTGTGGCATTGGCATTCTCTATTTTCATTGAAAAGGTAACATTTTTTATAAAGGTCCCGGCAATACAAATAACCATTACAACGCTTTGGATCATCGGTATTATGAACTCATTCAATCTACTTGACAATATGGACGGTTTATCAAGCGGGATTGCTTTTATTACAACATTGATTTTTGCACTTTTCAATTTTCAAATAGGTAATTCTCAATTGTCAATACTGTTCTTATTGCTTTCTGCCGTTATGATCGGCTTTCTTCCTGTTAATTTCTATCCGGCACAATGTTTCATGGGTGATTCAGGAAGCTTGTTCATCGGCTATGTCATTTCCACACTTTCCATTATGGGTGTTTATACTTCATTTTCACGATTAAGACACTTGCCTGTAATTGTACCACTACTTATTTTATCTGTTCCCATATACGACACATTTTCTGTTATTTATATAAGATTAAAAAATAAAAAATCCATTTTTGTAGGAGATAAAAATCATTTTTCCCACCGTCTTTTTAATCTGGGTTTGTCACATAAGAATGCAGTATTGTTTATATATCTCGTAACATTTGCAACCGGAATGATATCTTTATTGATCACCAAAGTAAATTGGTTGGGGGCATTGATCCTTTTAGGTGAAGATTTAATTTTATTTACATTACTATCGATCTTAATTTCGGTAAAAGGTAAAAAATGAGCTTTAATTTTTCTAATAAGATCAATAAGGTTCCACCATATTTATTTGCAAAGATTGATGCTAAAAAGAAGGAAATAGTTGCAAGTGGTAAAAGAGTTTTTGATTTTGGTGTTGGTGACCCCGATCTTCCTACATGGGATATTGTTATTGAAAAATTAAAGGAATATTCAAGTAATATTCAATACCATCAATACCCTTCGTACATGGGTGATATTGTATTTAGAGAGACCATCGCTGAATATATTAAAAAACGATTTAATGTTAATGTATTGCCTGAAAAAAATATTATAGTACTAATTGGAAGCAAAGAAGGGATTGCACATTTTCCATTTGCTTTTGTTAATCAAGGCGATATTGTTTTTTCTCCTGATCCTGCTTACCCTGTTTATCGAGACGGTACATACTTTGCCGGCGGGGATATTATAAAAATGCCTCTTTTGGAAAAAAATAATTTTTTGCCCGATGTGGAATATTTCTTAAAAAAACATAATCCAAAGATCGTTTGGGTAAATTACCCCAATAATCCCATAGGTGTTACAGCGCCAGATGATTTTTATAAAAATTTAATTGAACTAGCTCATAAATATAAATTTATTATTGCATCGGATGCTGCTTATATTGAGATTTATGAAAATGAAAAGCCAAGATCCATATTTGAATTTGACGGTGCAATGGATGTAGCAATTGAGTTCCATTCTTTTTCAAAAATGTTCGATATGACAGGCTGGCGCGTGGGATTTGCTGTGGGAAATGAAACATTGATTGAGGGACTTGGCAAGATTAAAAAGAGCATTGATTCCGGTTCCCCGACTGCTATTCAAATGGCTACAAAATACGGTTTGGAAAATTTCATTTCTGAGATGGATAATGATAATGGCTTTATGCAGGATATGAGAAGAATCTACGCAAATAGAAGAAAAAAGATAGGATCAATCCTGGATAAATTCAATATTGAACCCACACCGTCACATAGCACTTTTTATATTTGGGGAAAGATGCTTGATGGTTTGAACAGTGAAGAAAAGGTTGCAGAGCTCATTGAAAAGTATCAGATACTTCTATCACCAGGTACCGGCTTCGGCGAGTCAGGTGAAGGATATGTTCGTTTTTCACTAACGATTTCAGATAAGGATATTGATGATCTAATTCAAATAATAAAATGAAATACCTTTTGGGTTTGGGTAGTAATTTAGGAAATAAAAAAGAAAACATTGACAAAACCATTGAAGATATAGGAAATTTGGGGACCATTGAAAAGATCAGTACAATTGAGGAAACAGAGCCTTGGGGAAATGTGGAACAAGAGGCATTTTTAAATTGTGTTGTGCTGTTTGAAACATTATTGGAACCATTCGAACTTTTAAAAAAAATACAAGAAATTGAAAAAAAATTAAAAAGAAAAAGAGAGATACATTGGGGACCCAGGACTATTGATATTGATATTCTTTGGGCAGAAGATCTTATTATAAATACAACAGACCTGATTATACCACATCCCTATTTACATAAAAGGGATTTTATTCTAAGGGAGATCAATGAGATCGCACCTG
>JAGGYO010000229.1 GCA_021162505.1 bacterium | reverse complement strand
CTATCGCATGTTTCTTCTATTCTATCCGGTAGTCATAGAAAAATTTGATTTTTCAAAATATGATCTTGTCATTTCCGATTCCAGTGCATGGGTAAAAAATATTATAACTCCCCCAGAAACAGTTCATCTTTCATATATTTACAATCCCATGCGTTTTGCCTGGAATTTTTTCCACGAGGATATAAAGAATCGTAAATGGTTAGAAAAGTTCATACTTACTCCAATAACTCACTTATTGAGAATTTGGGATTATACTAGCACCAATAGAATTGACCATATTCTTTCCATATCCCAACATGTTCAAAAAAGGGTAGAAAAATATTATAAAAAAAGATCAGAGGTTATTTATCCTTTTGTTGATTGGGATTTTTTTCAACCCTCACATTTTAAGGGGGATTATTTTCTTTTAGTGTCGAGAATGAGAGAATACAAAAAAGTTGACCTTGCAATAAAAGCTTTCAATCAAACCGGAGATAAACTAGTGATAATCGGAAAAGGGGAGATGCTTAAAAAATATAAGAAAATGGCAAAGGGAGAGAAATGGAATAACCACAGAGCACCGGAGCATAGTCAGGGTAAAGAAAATACAAAGGGAGAGAAATGGAATAACCACGGAGCACCAGAGCATATTCAGGGTAAAGAAAATACAAAGGGAAATATTATTTTTATTGATAGTGTGGATGATGATCATTTAAGAGAATACTATGCTCATTGCCGTGCATTTATCTTTCCGCAGGAGGAAGATTTCGGAATAACCCCCCTCGAATCCCAATCTTGTGGCAGACCCGTTATCGCTTATGGTAAGGGCGGGGCTCTGGAAACGGTAAAAGCAAATGAAACGGGAATATTTTTTCAAAAGCAAACAGTGAGTTCATTAATTGATGCAATTGAAAAATTTAAAAAAATAGAAGGAGCGTTTGATAAAGGAAAGATAAGAGAATGGGCAAAAACCTTTTCAAAACAAAACTTTCAAAAGCAATTTTCAGAAGTAGTATCAAAAATAATAAAAGAAGAATGGAATAACCACAGAGCACCGGAGCATATTCAGGGTAAAGAGGAAAATAAAAAGAAAGGGTATAAAAAAAATGATACAGATGCAGCAAAAAGGGGAGGATATGAATAAAGATAATGATAAATTTCCTAAAATTTTAACCTTATTGGAAGAAGAGCTTACTAGTAGGATTATTTCCGCAGCGATTGAAGTTCATAATAACTTGGGACCCGGTTTACTGGAAAGTGTTTATGAGTCAGGGCTTGCAAAAGAATTTGACCTGCGACATATTAAATATGAAAGGCAAAGTGTTGTTCCTATTCAATATAAGGGTTCACATCTTGGTGACTATAGGATAGATATGTTAGTCGAAAACAAAATAATATTAGAATTAAAAGCTGTTTCAAAGATGAATGACTTATTTAAGGCACAGCTTTTTACATATATGAAACTTATGGATGTAAAATTAGGATTATTAATTAATTTTAATGTAAAACTTTTAAAAGATGGGATTACAAGGGTAATTTTATGACGGTTGCTTCAATATTTACCAATATTTATTTCTTTTTAATTTCAGTGTGCTCTGCCTGCCTGTGCGTGTCCGCACGCAGACAGGCGTGCTCTGTGGTTATTCCATTCTTCTCTTCTCTTATTTCTTCTTTTCTTTCTTCTTCAATCTCAGTGTGCTCTGCGTGCTCTGTGGTTATTCCATTGGGGAGGGCTTAATTGTGAAAAGGGTAGCAATTAATTTATTTGCAGCACATAAGGTACAAACAGGAATTGGAACCTATTTGACAGGTCTCATTGATGGATTTTCAAAGATAGATTTAAAAATTGAACCGGTTCTTATTATAAATAATGAAGGTAAGGAGATCTTTCAAAAATATTTAAAACACTTTGAATATTATCTGGCACCAAAAATTACAAATACAATACAGGGCCGTGTTTTTTATGAACATCTATGTTTAAAAAAAGACCTTAAAAAATTGAATATTGCTCTTTTACATTCGCCTGTTTTTGTAACTCCAATGAATTATAAAGGCAAAGGTATTCTAACCATACATGACACTACTTTTATCACCCATCCTCAATACCATATTCCCTCAAAAAGAGCCTATTTCAAATGGGGCATCCCAATGTCTGTGAAAAAAAATAATAAAGTGATAGCCATATCCGAAAACACCAAAAAAGATCTTATAAAATTATTTCCAAAATATAAAAATAAATTTGCTTATATTCCCTATGGCCTGAAAAATATTTTTTTTGACAAAATTAAGCAAAGTGATATTGAAATGTTTAAAAAGAATTTAAATCTTCCCAAAAAATATTTTTTATATGTTGGTGTTTTGGAGCCGAAAAAGAATATTATTGGGATATTAAAAGCATTTAAATCAATTCAAAAAGATCATAAAGATCTTTATTTTGTAATAGCCGGGAGAAAGGGTTGGTATTATTCAAGTATATTTAAAGCAATTAAAGAATTAAATCTAACAGAGAATGTAATCTATCCTGGCCATATTGAATATGAACAACTTCCTTTATTATACCAAGCAGCAATGTTTTTTATCTACCCATCTTTTTATGAGGGCTTTGGTATGCCCGTATTAGAAGCAATGGCATCAAGGTGCCCTGTTATTACATCTGGAATATCATCAACCAAAGAGGTTGCAAAGGACGGGGCTTTGTTTGTTGATCCGCAAAGTATAGATGATATAGCCATGTCCATGAAAAGCCTTCTCACAGATGAGAAATTAAAAACAAATATTATTCAAAAAGGTGAGAAAAGAGCGTTAGAATTCAGCTGGGAAAGAACGGCTGCGATAACACAAGATCTCTATATGGAGGTATTAAATGGTTG
>JAGGYO010000240.1 GCA_021162505.1 bacterium | reverse complement strand
AGGAATAAAGAACAATAAATCTATGCTGGATATTTTAAAGCATGATTATCATACCACTGATGAAGAAACCTATGTACAGGAGCTGATACCCAAAGCAATTGAAACAAAATACCCGATTGCAGTGGTTAATGAGGATAATAAATTAGTTGGTATTATTGTAAGAGTATCGGTTTTATCCGGACTTGTATAGGATATATTTATGTAAAATCTGCCAGAGGAGCGCCGTACCAATCTCAATAATCCAGTAACTTTTTCTCGCTTATTAACCTACACACATCCCATTTTATTAAATAAGGAAGGTGTGCCAAGTCAATAATTTGGTAACTTTTTTAAGAATTATTCTATTTACTTAATTCTTAACAGACCCGTCTTTCTTTTTCTAACAACCGATAACCAAAAACTTATTATTTCGAAAAGAAGGATTTTTGGAAAATTTACTTCCCCTCTAAACCCTTTGGTTACAAGGGTTTCAGACCCTCTTTAGGAATGCCCTAAAAACGCACGTAGAGTGCCTTTAAACGCGTCTCAATTTTCGAAAAATCAGTAAATTCGACCTTTTTTTTAGCCTTTTTTGGCTTCCCTGAAACTCTGTAACCCTTACAGGAAGCTATTTTTGGATTTTGAGAAAGCAAAAATATGACAAAAAACACTCATTTTCCGAGGGTAAAAGTATAGGTTGGGGCGAAATTTGCTCATATAATCAAAATAGGAAGCCCACTCCTGAAAGCCTTATCTTATAAGGCTTTCAGGAAGCTATTTTTCCACATATTATACACAATTTCCTCTTTATCATTATGAAAGATAAGTCATAAACAAGGGAGATAAATATAATAGAATTAGAGCATTTACCAGTTTTTACAACAAAAAATAGTAAGGTTCTGAAAGGCAGTAGACATAAGGGTTTCAGTGTTTTTTATGTTATATAAGATGTTGATAGTGGCTCCAAAATAGGGAGAAAATGAGCGAAAAATAGCTAAAAAGTCTATTTTTAGCAGTCTGAAAGCCTTGTAAAATAAGAGTTTTAACGAAATATCGCCGTAGAAGCGTTTCTTGAGGTTGCCTAAGGTGTTTGTTCCTATTTTTAAGATGCGTGCATAACATAGCTTAAAGTAGCTTATTTTGGATGTTTGCTGTAACCCTTATTATATAAGGCTTTCAGGAGGCTGTTTTTCCACATTTTATCCACTATTTCCCAATTTTTAAGTAAATATTGTTGGTTTCAGCCCTTCTGTCATTCCCGCTTTTTCATATGTCATTTACGCCTGTCTGCTCGTGTACAGGCACAGACAAGCGTAGGCGGGAATCTATAATTATTTATAAAATATTTCTATAAAGAAGAAGGGTTTTATAAGACTTATGTCGAATCAATAATAAGCTATAGTAGAATTGAAAAAGATTTAATAATTGAAAGGAAAGAGGTTCAAATATTTATGCTTGACAGCCAATAAAACTATTTGCCAAGAACAAAGATTTAATTAAAAAGAATTGGACTCTTAATCTTTTTGAAGAGTTTATGGGTTAGGGGGAAATGTATAGTGAAAAAAATAACTACTATATTTATAATTATGCTTTGTTTATTATCCTTTGTGGGGACTTCTTGTTTAGCTCAAGACTCATATGGTAAAGCTTGGAACAGTTTCTCTGGTTCCGAAAAACAACTTTACTTGTTGGGAATATCACACGGTTTACTGAAGTGTAGCAGGGATTTTTCTCTTTTTACCGAAGACTATCTCCGGGGAACCGAAGACGGAGAAGAAAGAAGGATATTAACGAGTTTTATAGAAGATAGCGATAACTTATCGGGGCTAATCTTGGTTAATTATGAAACTATTATAGACATCATGAATGATTTGTATAAAGAACCTGCTAATACAGATATTGATTTTCACTATATATGTTTTCTTGCTTGTCAGAGGTTTAAAGTAGAATCTATTTCGGGTAACCCTAAACTAACAGAAACTATATATGACAATTATTTATGCAGAAATAATGAAAAAGTGATACTAAGTTTTAACATAAATGAAAGTGGAAGGATTTTATCTGTTTGCGTATCGGATGAGCAAGACTATATCGTATATAGATTTGGGACATCAGAAAATATTGAATTGGAATATCCCAGCGACAAAAAAGACTCGTGGAATAAATTCACCTATTCATATTACCTAAGAGGCGGCGGAAAGGAAAACGAGGGTTTGGATTTAAATTATTTACAGTTTGAAATAGGAAATTATTTATACGAAGTATATGAGGAATATAGCGCTAATGATGATAAGACATATGTGGGTGTTAGGATAATTGATAAAACAAATAATAATGAAATTGATATCACAGGGGATTACAAGAACAAAATTGGTAGTTTAATTAACTTGAGAGAAACGCAGGTAAAAAGGGGTGAATAAAATAAAGAGATAGAAAATAATGATAAATAAGGAAACGGTTGTACCGGGTCAATAATTCAGTCAATTATCGGTTAATTAAATGACTATCAAAGAAAGGGGTGGAATTTTTGCCTATTTTACAAGTAGAATTGCTAAAAGGAAGAACTGTGGAACAGAAGCGGGAAATGGTGAGAAAAGTTACCGATGCGATTACAGAAACTTTAAATTGTCCTAAAGAAGCAGTAAGAATTGTTATCAGGGAAATGGAATTTGAAAATTTTGCTAAAGCAGGAGTTCTAAAAGTTGACACTAAATAAAATACTTAGGTAAAAATATTTAGTGTAATAAACAGGTGTATCAAGCCAATAATTCGGTAGCTTTTAGTGGACAGCATATGAGGTATAGGGTCCGAGGAGCTTCTTATAGGATGTGTTCTTATTTTAATGATGAGTGCAGTGTTAACAGATACATATCTCCTTTTTTTGGTCTTATTTTCTTTAAAGCACTGTAACTAAAAAATAGTGGGTAGAATCAATAAAAATGTTTACTATCCTTTATTTAGGCCATATCGGAATATGCAATATTTGAGGATGATGACAAGGATGATGCTTTATTTGTAAAAGCTATTTATTATGTTATAATGATACATTAAAATTGAAAAAGGTAAGCTATTCGAAAGAATGGTACACAAAGCTATGGGTCTAAGCTATTACTTAAAATGGTAAGATTGCCAGGCTGCCAATCTTAATTTTGCACTATCTGCAATCTGCAGTTTTACCATGCTTTCAAACTGAACTATATTCTCATTATTCTTTTTCAATTACAATCACATAAACACTATTTATAATTTCAATAAAGATTAGAAAGAGAGAAATATGGAAAGTAAAGATAAAACAAACAAAGACTTAATTCAAGAAATATCAACACTTAATCAACAAAATACAAAAATAAAAAAATCAGAGGATAAAAATAAACAAAAACTAAAAGAAACAAAAACATTAATAGATAAATTACCCCAAGCTGTTTATGAAATAGATAAAAAAGGTAATTTTACTTTCCTTAACCAAACTGCATTAAAAATTTGGGGAATCACTAAAAGTGATTTAAAAAATGGCTTGCCTTCCCTCCAAACCTTAATTCCGGAAGACCGTCCTCGTGCTATAAATAATATTAGTAAATTGTTATCTGGAAAAAAACTAGAGGTTAACGAATATACCACAATAAAGAAGAACGGGACTACTTTCCCAATACTAATATATGGAAGTCCGAAATATAAAAATGGCGAAATAGTTGGCACTCGCGGTGTGGTAGTTGATATCAGTAAACTTAAAAATATCGAAAAAACTCTCCTGAAAAGTCAGCAGGAATTT
>JAGGYO010000206.1 GCA_021162505.1 bacterium | reverse complement strand
CAAATGAAGAATGAAGAATGAAAAATGAAGAATGAAAAATGAAGAATGAAGAATGAATAGTAAAAGAAAATACTGGATTATCGGATCAAGTCCGATAATGACGGAATACAAATGAAAAATGAAGAATGAAGAATGAATAGTAAAAGAAAATACTGGATTATCGGATCAAGTCCGATAATGACGGTGAAGAAATGAGATTGCGCCGCTTTGTTTGGAGTCAGGCAAATAAAGTGAGGAGTATTTAAAAATATTCCTTTTAATGCGTGGAATATTCAAAAATTCTTCCAGTATAAAAGCAAAAATAACAATCTATATTTCAAAAACTGATAAATATAAATGTTACAGTCAAGCAGATAAACTCTAAGATGTAAAAGGACGGCAAGATTTCAAGAAAAAAAAGTGGCTTTAATATTGATTCATTTATAAAAAAATGATATAATAACAAACTAAATAAAAGGAGCTTGAGATGAAAAAAGGAATACATCCTAAATATGTTGAATGTAATGTAACTTGCGCTTGTGGAAATACATTTCAAACCCATTCATTGAAGAAAGAGATGCATATTGAAATATGTTCTGCATGCCATCCTTTCTTTACGGGACAACAAAGATTTCTGGATACAGCTGGTAAGTTAGAAAAATTTAAGAAAAAATATAATCTTAAGTAGGAATTAATGATCCTTGAAAAGGTTGTCAAGAATCTACAGGAAGAATTTAAACAATTAGAACAAAAAGTATCAGACCCTAATATTGTCGGAAGTTCAAAATATACAGAGCTGATCAAGCGTTATACATTCATAGAAAATATACTATCTATTTATAAAAATTATGAAAAGATTAAAAAACAGATCGAATCTGACAATGCTATTATAGAAGATGGAAGTGAAGCGGAACTTATTGAATTGGCAAAAAGTGAATTAGAAGAATTAGGTGAGGAGCTTAAAAAATACGAGATTATTTTGGTGAAAGAGATCATTCCTCCCTCTGAGGAGGATGAGCGAATCGCAATTATGGAGATTCGAGCAGGCACAGGCGGTGATGAAGCAACCCTTTTTGCAGCAGAATTATATCGAATGTATACAAAATATTCGGAGAACAAGGGTTGGAAGACCGAGGTGCTGCATTTTAACGGCTCAGGTGTCGGCGGCGTAAAGGAAGTTATTTTCAAGGTCAATGGGAAAAGTACTTATAAGTTTTTAAAATATGAAAGCGGTGTCCACAGAGTTCAAAGGATACCCCAAACCGAATCACAGGGACGATTGCATACATCAGCAGTAACCATTGCCGTATTTCCGGAAGTTAAGGATGTCGAACTTCAGATCAAACCTGAAGAATTGAGAATTGATATTTTCAGATCATCCGGTCCGGGCGGGCAAGGCGTAAATACTACCGATTCTGCAGTTAGGATAACACATATCCCTACTAATATTGTAGTAACATGTCAAGATGAGCGGTCTCAAATTCAAAATAAAGCAAGGGCAATGACAATACTAAGATCGCGCCTATATGATAAGAAAAAACAAGAAGAAGAAGCAAGGATACATTCTAAAAGGCGTTTAATGATAGGGAGCGGGGATAGATCCGAAAAGATCCGCACCTATAATTATCCGCAAAATAGAATAACCGATCACAGGATCAAGTTCTCTTTATATAATTTGGAAGGTTTTTTGAGTGGGGAATTGGATGAACTCATTGAAAAACTTATCTTTGAGGATAATTTAAAAAAATTGGAGATGTATAATAAAGATGGAAAATAAAATTTTATCATTAATTCATTATGGTGAGGCAAAATTAAGCGAAGCTGGAATAACTTCTGCAAAATACGAAGCGGAGATATTATTATCTTATGTACTGAAGAAGACCAGATTAAAACTCTATACGGATATCAAAGGATTTATTCCCCAAGAAAAAGAAGAAGAGTATAAACAATTATTGGGAGAAAGATCCAAAAGGAAACCTTTACAGTATATTCTCGGTTCATCCGATTTTTATGGATTTAAATTCAAGGTCAATGAGAATGTCCTTATTCCCAGACCCGAAACCGAAGTATTAGTGGAAGGTGTTATAGACCGTATCGTTAATTGTTTTGAGAAAAAAATATCTGTTCTTGATATCGGGACAGGAAGCGGAAATATACCCATTTCCATTGCAAAAAGTTCGAGCATGGTTGACATATATGCTATGGATAATAGTGCAGAAGCACTGGAAATCGCAAAATACAATGCACGGGAAAACGGTTTGGAAGGCAGGATCAAATTTATCCAGATGTCCATTTATGATGATTATGCAAAACTGAAAGAAAAAGTCGGACATGTTGACATTATTACTTCAAATCCTCCATATATTCCAACCGAGCAGATCAAAGATCTAATGCCGGAAATATCCGAATATGAGCCGAGAGCTGCGTTAGACGGAGGAGAAGACGGGTTGGAAATAATTAAGAAAATACTGCTTGTAGCTAACGGGCTTTTAAGATATAATGGAGCTTTGTTCTTGGAAATATGGGACGGACAAAAAGAAACTGTACAATCTTTTGCTAAAAAGTATTTTTCAATTGATTTCAACAATGACCTCAGTGGAACACCGAGAGTACTAATAGCTGAAAAAAGGAATTAATGGATCATTTTTTAATAGAGGGGAATAAACCCTTAAATGGTAGAATAAAGATAAATGGAGCTAAGAACGCAGCGCTTCCAATAATGGCTGCCGCACTTTTGGTTAATGGAAAAACAACAATACATAATATTCCCATATTAAAAGATACTAAGACCATGATAACCCTATTGCAAAGCTTGGGAGTTAAAGTGGAAACAAAAGAACACACCGTTATCATTGAAGCGGATACTATTACAAATTTCAAAGCACCCTATGAATTAGTTAAAACAATGAGAGCATCTATTTATGTTATGGCGCCTCTATTGGCAAGATATGGGAGGTGCAATGTTGCCTTTCCCGGTGGATGTTCTTTGGGTGTCAGACCCATCGATCTCCATTTAAAGGGATTTAAAAAGCTGGATGTTGATTTTCATATTGAAAAAGGAAATGTCATTGGAAATACAAAAAGCTTAAAGGGTGGAGAAATTGATCTTGACTTTCCTTCTGTTGGTGCAACAGCGAATCTTATCATAGCGGCTGTATTGGCTCAGGGCAAAACGATAGTGTCAAACTATGCCAAAGAACCGGAAATATTTGATCTGATAAATTTTCTTATTAAAATAGGTGCTAATATCTCTTTTGATAATTATTCTATTCATATCAAAGGTGTTACATCTTTAAAGAAAAATAGTTCCTATTCCATTATCCCCGACAGGATCGAGCTCGGAACATTTGGAATGATGGCAATTGCCACTAAGGGTAAAGTGGAATTGGAATGGAACAATGCCGATTATATCTCATCTATAAGAGAAAAATTAAATGGGCTTGGGGCAAAGGTATATCTTTCTGATGATGGTATCTACCATTTTGAATATAATGAACTAAATGGGGACATTAATATTAAAACATTACCCTATCCGGGATTCCCGACAGATCTACAACCCCCTATGGGAGCATTATTGACATTGAATCATGGTGTAGGCATCATTGATGAGACTATATTCGAAAATAGATTTATGTGGGTTCCCGAACTGGAAAGGATGGGCGCAGAAATTAAGAAAGACGGGAATACCATTATTATCCACGGAAAAGAACAATTGGTCGGCGCACCTATAATGGCATCTGATATAAGAGCCGGAGCTGCGTTGATAGTAGGTGCATTGGCTGCCCAAGGAAATACTCGGATAAATAGAATATACCATATTGACCGAGGTTATGAAAAGATAGAAGAAAGATTAAGCACTTTAGGCGCACGCATCAATAGATCAAATGAATAATTGGACTTTAAATTCATATGGCAAGATCAACCTTTACCTAAAAGTATTCCAAAAAAAAGGGGAATTTCATGAAATTGATTCTCTTTTTCTAAAGATCGCACTTCATGATACCTTGAAATTCACAAAAGCAAACGATTTTTATATAAAGAACACCGGGACTTATGAAATACCCACCGATGAGAGTAATATATTATTTAAGGTCTTCAAGGAAATAAATAAGATCAAAAAAATATCGGCATTCCACATTAAAATCAAGAAAATGATACCTGTGGGAGGAGGATTAGGAGGAGGATCAAGCAATGCAGCTACATTTATTCTTTTAATACAGGATCTCTTCCACCCATTTCACAACTTCGTATCAATGCTTAGATTTGCACATGAAATTGGTAAGGATATACCCTTCTTTCTATTAAAGGAAAACGGAGCACGCATTCAAGGAATTCAAAATAGGATCACTCCAATGGATATTTGTTCCAACGAAACGATTTATCTTTACCATCCTAAGAGCCATTCCAATACAAAAATCATTTATAAAACACTTGATGATATTAGAAAAAATAGTAGAAATAATTTGACAAAAAGTGAAAAAATTAGTAAAATACTAAAACTTATTAAGAATTGTTCTTTAACTGACTTAAAAGGTATTGTTTTTAATGATTTGGAACAACCCTTTTTCAAAATATTCCAAGAAATTGAAGAGGGTTACCAAGAGATTAAAAAAAATAGCAAGATCAGCTTTTTAACAGGAAGCGGGGCGGTATTGATCTTCATTCCCAAGGGCGGGACAAAAATCCCTTCTAACACTATTAAGACGAACTTACTGGGGTGTCGCCAAGCGGTAAGGCAGCGGCTTTTGGAGCCGCCATTCGGAGGTTCGAATCCTTCCACCCCAGCCACTTATATTATATGAAAAAAGGTATTATTTTAGCAGCAGGATTAGGTAAAAGAATGGGCGGAAAATTCCCTAAGGTACTTTTCCCCATTAAAGGTAAACCCATTATAAGTATCCTTCTAAAAAATGTTCATGAATTTTTTGATAAGATCATTGTAGTGGTCGGTTTTCAGGCTGATTCCGTAAAAAAAGAAGTAAATTCCCATTTTAAGGATATAATGTTTGCTTATCAAGAAAAACAATTGGGAACAGGACACGCTGTTAAGAGCGCTCTGACATTTGTAAAAAGTGATGATGATATTTTTATCCTCAATGGTGATGTTCCTCTATTAGAAAAGAATACCTTGGAAAAAATGTATGGTTTTGGTAAAAACAACGATTGCAAAATGACGGTTGGAATTCTTAAATTAGACGATCCCTTCGGATATGGAAGGATTATTATGAAAGATTCGGTCATAGAAAAGATCGTTGAAGAAAAAGATGCTACCGAGAAAGAGAAACTCGTAAAAACGGTGAACGGAGGACTTTTTTATACTTCCGGAGCTGTTTTGCAAGAAGACCTTATAAAAATAACCAATGACAATGCTCAAAAGGAGTATTATTTGACGGATATAGTGTCAATTCTACATAATGACGAGCAGAAAGTTTGCGGATATATAGTTGAAAAAAGTGAAGAGTTGCTGGGTATAAATACAAAGGATCAACTCAAAAAGGTGGAAAAATATGTATAATGACACACAATTAAAGATTTTTAGCGGGTTATCCAATCGAGTTTTGGCAGAACATATTGCAAAGTATTTGAATATGGAGCTTACGGACATGGAAATCAGGCGTTTTTCTGATAGTGAAACATTTGTACAGATCCCTAATTTTATTAGAGGAAGCGACTGTTTTGTTATCCAATCCACATCAACTCCGGCAAATGAAAATATCATGGAACTTCTTATCATGATCGATGCTTTAAAAAGAGCGTCGGCTGGTAGAATAACCGCGGTTATTCCATATTACGGTTATGCCAGGCAGGATAGAAAAGATAAACCAAGAGTTCCCATAACATCAAAACTTGTAGCCAATCTCATTACTGAAGCGGGAGCTAATAGGGTACTCACAATGGACCTCCATGTTGATCAAATACAGGGATTCTTTGATATTCCTCTCGATCATCTTTACGCTGCCCCTATTTTCATTAATGAATATCTGAAAAAGCAGGATTATGATCTTTTCGTTTCTCCTGATGTCGGTGGTGTCGCTCGAACAAGAGCCATTGCTCAACGCATGGGAAAAGACATTGCCATCATTGATAAACGCCGTTATGCAGCCAATAAAAGTGTGGTGATGAATATTATTGGTAAAGTTAAAAATAAACGGCTCATGATCTTTGATGATATTTTGGATACGGGCGGTACTGCAATAAATGCTGCAAAAGCTCTTCTTGCAAACGGGGCTATTGATGTTAAATATCTTTCCGTACATGGTGTTTTCTCTAATAAAGCATTAGAAAGGTTGGAACGATCCCCCATTTCGGAGATCGTTGTTTCCAATACTATCTTTCAGAGAGAACAGATCAAGAAATTAAAAATATTGGATGTTGCGCCTATATTTGGAGAGGCAATATCTAGGATACATAGCAATGAATCCATAAGTAGTTTGTTTATTTAGAAAGGAGTAGGAAATGAAGAAAATTGAAGCAAAAAAGAGAGATTTAAAAGGGAAAAAAGTCAATAATCTAAGAAAAGAGGGTAAAATACCTGGGGTTATTTATGGGAAAGAATTTGATTCAACACCCATTTTACTTGACGAAATCAGTCTGAATAGGGTGATAAACACGGCTGAATATGAAAGTAGGCTCTACGAACTTGTTATTGACGGGAAATCTACGGAAACCATCATAAAAAAAGTAAAGTTCGATACCTATAAAAAGAGAGTCATTCATATTGATTTCTATGCTATTCAAAGAGGGCAAAAGATCGAGGTCAATATACCTATTATTTTAACCGGAGAAGCCATTGGAATTAGTCAAGGTGGTCTTGTTTCGCAATATTTAAAAGACCTTCGTATCAAATGTCTGCCGAAAGAGATACCTGAACATTTTGTAGTTGATATTACTGATTTGAACTTAGAGGAATATGCTAAGGTTAAAGATCTTAACATAGACAATAAATTTGAAGTTTTGAATTCTTTGGATGAAACCGTAGTTCTTATCGGATTACCTGCAAAAGCAAAAGCTGCCGAGCCCACTGAAGAGGTTGAGGGAGAAGAAGGAGAAGAAGGAGAAGAAGGAGAAGAAGACGGAACTGAGACAGAAGAAGGCGGCAAAGCTGATAAAAAAGACAAATAAATGTATGTTATCGGTCTTGGGAACCCCGGATTGTCTTATAAAAAAACCAGGCACAATGCAGGTTTTATGTTTATAGATCATATGAGAGCAATAGGCAGGCCAAAACGATTGTGTAATAGTTATTTATATAAAGGTAATTCTAAGATAGAAGGATTTGTTAAACCCATGACCTATATGAATTTAAGCGGGAATGCCGTGAAATGCCTTTTGGATAAACACAAATTGAATAAGGACGAGTTGATTATTTGTCATGATGATCTTGATCTCCCCCTGGGGACATTAAGAATAAAAAATGGCGGTGGAAGCGGAGGTCATAAAGGTTTGGAATCCATTATGGAAAATATAGGGAGTAATTCCTTTTTACGCTTACGCATAGGTATATCTAAAGTAAATAGTATCGCGACGATTGATTATGTTTTACAGGATTTTTCAGGCAATGAATTAGAAACATTAAACAAGACCTTTATAATTGCAAAAAATGCAATTTATGATATAATAAACATTGGAGTTAGTAAAGCGCAAACAAAATATAATAGGAGAGCATATGAATAAATTACTTTTTATCCCCATAGGTCTTGCATTATTGGGTATATTATATGCCATTATCAACACTTTATCTATTTCAAAGATTAAGATAGAGGATGAAAAAGCCAAAAAGATCGGCGAGAAGATCCGTAGCGGCGCAATGACCTTTCTTAGAAGAGAATATACAATAATAGCTGTTTTTATAGCAATTATTTTCATTGTTTTATGGCTTGCTATAAACATTCATACGGCATTAGCATTTTTATTGGGAGGTTTTTTCTCAATGTTAGCCGGTTATATCGGAATGAATTCTGCAACATTAACCAATGTTAGAGCCGCGGAAGCAGCCAAAAAAGGTATTTCGGAAGCTCTAATAACTGCATTTTCCGGAGGATCTACCATGGGTATTGCAGTTGGAAGTTTAGGATTATTGGGTATTGCAATAGTCCTATATTTAACAAAAGACACCAGTATAATCACCGGTTTTGCAATGGGTGCTTCTTCAATTGCCCTATTTGCTAGGGTCGGTGGAGGGATCTTTACTAAATCCGCTGATATCGGTGCTGATCTTGTTGGAAAAATTGAAGCAGGTATTCCTGAAGATGACCCGAGAAATCCCGCAGTTATTGCGGATAATGTTGGTGATAATGTTGGTGATACTGCCGGAATGGGTGCCGACCTTTTTGAATCTTATGTGGGTTCTATCATTGCTACTATGGCAATAGCTGCATTTATGGGAAAAGAAAGTATTAATATGATGATGTTACCCGTATTTATAGCAACCGTAGGTCTATTTTTCTCCATGTTCGGTGTTTTGTTCGTTAAAATGTTCTCAAAAAGATCACCCTCAATGGCATTGAACCTCTCTACTTGGATCGTAAGTGCATTATTTATCATTGGAGTGATATTTATTGTTAAATGGCTATCGCCCCAAAATTTAAAAATATTCTGGCCCATTTTATCCGGACTTATAAGCGGATTATTAATAGGTATCTCAACAGAATATTATACCTCGGGAAAACCTGTTAAAATCGTTGCTCAGGACTCGCAAACTGGTGCAGCAACAAATATTCTTTCGGGATTTGCATGGGGAAATTTTTCAACCATCTTCCCTATCTTGGTTATTGTTATTTCAACTTCCGTATCATTTTTAGCAGGCGGTGTTTATGGTGTAGCCATATCTGCCGTTGGAATGCTTTCCATAGTCGGTATCATTATGTCTGTTGATGCTTATGGTCCCATTGCCGATAATGCCGGTGGTATAAGCGAGATGGCGGATTTCGGTAAGGATGTCAGAGAAAGGACGGATAAATTGGACGCATTGGGTAATACTACTGCTGCAATAGGGAAGGGATTTGCAATTGCTTCTGCTGCTTTAACGGCATTGGCATTATTGAACGCTTTCTCCACAACAATTCTCCACGAAAATCCTTCATTCAATCCCACCATAAATTCTGCTCTGGTATTGATCGGTATATTTATAGGTGCTTTACTGCCTTTCGTCTTTAATGCATTGACATTGCAAGCGGTATCTTATGCTGCGAATAAAATGGTATTAGAAGTACGAAGACAATTCAAAGATATTAAGGGATTAATGGAAGGGAAAGCTGAGCCGGACAGTGATGAATGTGTTAAGATCGCCACCTCAGCCGGCCTCCATAAAATGGTAGTGCCTGCATTATTGGCTGTATTGTCACCTCTCTTCGTAGGGTTCATTTTAGGTCCCAGAGCTCTCATAGGAATGTTGGCAGGGGCCACTGTATCAGGAGTTTTGAACGCGATCCTTATGTCCAATTCCGGAGCAATTTGGGATAATGCAAAAAAATTCATAGAGAGCGGTAAATGCAAATTTGGCGGGAAGGGATCTGATATTCATAAAGCCGCTGTCGTTGGGGATACCGTAGGTGATCCTTTCAAAGATACCTCGGGTCCATCGTTAAATATATTGATAAAATTAATGTCCATTGTATCATTGGTCTTTGCTCCACTAATAGCAAAAACAGATCTATGGATAAAGATAATTGATTTTTTTAAAAATAGTATTTTTTAGGAGGTTATATGAAACTTGGTAAATACGAATTAATGCTTGTTTTAAGACCAAATTTGGTAGAAGATGAGGTTCAAAAACATTTGAAAGGAATTAATACATTAATCGAAGAAACAAATGGAAAGTTCTTGAGCGAACCCAATATTGAAAAAAGGTCATTGGCTTATAGCATAAAAAAAGAAAATGCTGGTATATATATTACCATTACCTATGAAGCATCTACAGATTTTAACGGAAAATTGAATGAAATGCTAAAATATGACGATAATGTTTTAAGATATATGCCTGTTTTACTGAATGATTAAGGAGTGATATATGAGTTTTTATCTGAACAAGATATTGTTAGGGGGAAATCTAACCGCTGATCCTGAAGTTAAGACATTGAACAACGATGTAAAGGTATGTAATTTTACAATTGCCATAAATAGAGTTTGGTTTGGTTCTTACGGTGATCCCACCACAAAAAAAGAAGAAGTTGCCTTCATTAGAATTACCGCATGGAATAGGTGGGCAGAAAAAATGCTGGATGTTAAAAAGGGTGCAAACATATTTGTTGAAGGCCGTTTGACACAAAATAAGTACACTACAGCTGACGGTTCGCAAAGATCTTATTTGGATGTTGTAGCAGATAGATTAAGTTTCATTACTAAACATGGCAGAAGTCTTGATGAAGCAAGTAATTTCGGCAATGATGATTATCATAAAAGCGAAACACAGCAAGAGACAAATATTCCCAAAACGGAAGAAACGAAACCGGAAACGAGTGACAATGATAAAGAAGATACAACGGATCTCTGGAACAATGAGACCGATCAATAGGGAGGAAATATGTTAAAGAAAAGAAAAAGATGCCTATTTTGTTCAAAAGGCATGAAAAAAATAGATTATAAGGATGTAGAAACATTAAAAAGGTTCATCACAGAAAGAGGCAGGATCTTGCCAAGAAGAATAACGGGTGCATGTTCCTATCATCAAAGACAACTTACTATAGCAATTAAACGAGCGCGTTATATGGCACTTTTGCCTTATGATTCCACAATGCATAAAAGAAAAATGAAAAAGGGGCGTTAATTTATGAAGGTAATTTTTTTTCAGGACTATAAAAAAACAGGAAAACGCGGCGAAGTAGCCAATGTAAAAGACGGTTTTGCAAGGAATTATCTCATTCCGCAGAAAATCGCGGTACCATACTCTACAGGAAATCTCAAAAGATTCAATATGGAAAAAGCATCCATTGAAAAAAGAGAGCGTAAATTAATTGAAAACGAAGAACAATTAGTTGGCAAGCTTGACGGAGTAGAGATCACCTTTAAAGCTAAGGTTCACGATGAGAATATTCTTTATGGTTCAATCTCTGAAAAACAAATTGTTGAGGAGCTTGAGAAAAGCGGTTTCAAAATTGATAAGGACCATGTTATGTTGGACGAACATATAAAAACAACGGGGAACTTCCCCGTTATAGTGAAACTAAAATTTGGTAAAGAAGCCCAAATTAAAGTACATGTGTTAAATGAGGATGAATCTGGACAAAGAAAAGAAGAAGAAAAAAGAGAAGAAGAAAGCAGTTAGGTATGACGAGCAATTGCCGCATGATGAGCAGGCAGAAGCCGTTGTACTTTCAAGTATTTTCTTAAATCCTAATATTATTACTAATATTGTGTCGTCTCTGAAAGTGGATGACTTTTTTACTCAAAAATATCGACTCATTTTTGAAGCCATTAACAAACTCTATAATTCTAATAAGCCCATAGAGATCGGTGAAATCAGGGACTATCTCGTAAAAAATGACAAATTTGAACAGGTCGGTGAAGATACCATTTCACAGATCGTAGCTTCAACAAATTTTTTTCATAATATTGACACCTATGTACATATAATCAGGGAAAAATCCGTTTATCGAGATATCATCACTAAAAACAGCATAATTATGGAGCATTCCTTCCAACAAAAAGATATTGGAGAAATATTGGACGAGATCATTAAAAATTTTAACGATGTAACAAAATTTTCCATTGATAAAAAGAAAGAAGATAATTTAGGAAAGAAGGTAGTGGATTTTAAAAATGAGGTGGTGGAAAAGCTCATTGAAGGAACTTATGAAAACACTTTTATACCCACACAATACGAACTATTGGATGAAAAATTGGGCGGGGGTTTTCTCCCGGGGAATTTTATTCTTATCGGTGCAAGAGCTTCAAAAGGAAAAACCACATTTGCTTTGAACATAATGAAACAAATGGCATTGGAAGGGAAAAAGATTCTTTTCTTTTCTCTGGAACAACCCGCTTTTCAGATCATCGGTAGATATCTTTCCATGACCTTGGAGATCCCTTTTTCAAAAATAATGAAGAATGACCTTTCTGTACTTGAAGAAAAATTTCCGGGGGCGGATATCGGAAAGATCTTGAACACAGCCATGGACACTGTTTTAAAATATGCGGAAAATATCTACATCGTTGATGATAGTAATATGAAAATTGATGAAATAAAGAACATTACTCGGAAGTATAAGATCGATTACGATATTGATGCAGTGTTTATCGATTATTTACAGTTCATTAAACCCAAGAAGAATATGGAATCACGATTGAGAGAGATCACGCAGATATCCGGCGAATTAAAAGAGATAGCACGGGAAACCAATACTGCTGTTGTATCTTTATCCCAATTATCTCGAAGCATAGAAAAATACGATAGAAAAGATAAAGCACCAAAACTTTCCGACCTTAGGGATTCAGGAGCCTTGGAACAGGATGCCGATATTGTAATGTTCCTTTGGGATGAAGTTAAAGAAGGTGAAGAAGTAGATAAAAATGCATCAATAGCGAATGTAAATCTTAGTCTTGAAAAAAACAGGAACGGGGAGACGGGGCTTGTAAAATATGAATTCTTCAAATATAAATTCTTATTTGAAGAATTGAGTTAATTTTTAATAGATGTTAATATTTAGGATCATTATAGATTTTTTTATATTTTTTTTTAAAAGCGTGGGGAGTTTAGCAATATTTATCCTTGAAACCGTTAAATGGACATTGCGAAAGCCGTTTAGAAAACAGGTTTTTCTTGAACAAATGGAAAAGATCGGCATTCAGACGCTTCCCGTTGCATTAATCAGCTCAACATTTACCGGAATGATCTTTATTGTTCAGCTTTACTATTCCTTAAAACAGTATAATCTTGAATCGGTTTGCCCGGGTTCTTTGGGTTTATCGTTGATAAGAGAACTTGCTCCTGTACTTGCAGGGCTTGTTATGGCCGGGCGGGTCGGCGCCGCCTTGACAGCAGAGATAGGAACAATGAAAGTAACGGAACAGATCGATGCCCTGACCACAATGGGGGTCAATCCAATCCAGTATCTTTCTTCCCCGCGTTTTTTGTCGACAACATTTGCAATGTTAGGCATTGTAATAATGGCTGACTTTGTTGGTATTTTGGGCGGAATGGTTGTTGGAAAATTTGTTTTAGGATTGAATTCCACTACATTCATTTCACAGGCATTTGCTGATGTTACATTAAAGGATTTTTTTGCATCTATGATAAAGGGTCTGACCTTTGGAATGATCATTGCCTGGATAGGATGCTGGAAAGGTTTTTATGTTCGTGGCGGTAGCAAAGGTGTGGGGAAAGCCACAATGGAGTCGGTGGTCATTGCAATGGAATTGATCCTCTTATGGGATTATATTTTAAATTTAATAATATGGTAGAAGAAATTTTAAGAACAGAGCACTTATGTAAGAAATTCGGAAAACTGACAGTACTTGATGATGTATCCATTTCCTTTGCAAAAGGCGAGATCTTCACGCTCATGGGACAAAGTGGTGTTGGTAAATCCGTTTTCATCAAATTATTGATCGGGTTACTCGAACCGGATTCAGGAAAGATATTCTTCAATGGAGAAGATATTACCAATGCTTCACCCAAAGCATGGATTGAGATCAGGAAAAAAATGGGAATGCTTTTTCAAAATGGAGCCCTTTTTGACTCTTTAAATGTTTTCGATAATGTTTCATTCCAAATACGGGAACATATGCTTAAAAAAACAGATGAAGAGCTGAAAATATTAGTAAGGGAACTATTAATGGAGGTAGGGCTGAAAAATATTGAAACGCTGTTTTCCGATCAGTTATCCGGAGGTATGCAAAAAAGGGTTGCATTAGCAAGGACCATTGCTCTTAATCCAAGTGTTATTCTTTATGACGAACCCATTACCGGGCTGGACCCCATAACCGCTTCTGTAATAAATAAGCTCATTAAAGACCTGAATAAAAAAAAGAACATCACTTCCATAATAGTTAGTCATGATATAAAGAGTTCCATCCGGATCTCTCAAAGGATCGGACTGTTATATAAAGGGAAACTTGTCGCATTGACCGAGACGGAAAATTTAAAGAATTATAAGAACGAATATTTAGATCAATTCATAAAGGGAAGTATCAACGGACCTATTGAGACCATATTGGAGGAGAAATGAATCGAGAATTAAAAATAGGAATATTTGCTATTGCAGTGATCTCTATTGCTACTTGGTTAATCATTACCATTTCAAATTATAAAATAAGAAAGAGCAGCTATTCCATTATTGTTGATTTCAGTTATATCGGGGGTTTGGACAAAGGAGCACCTGTTAGGATATCCGGTGTAAAGGTTGGAGAAGTGAAAAAGGTATTTCTTTTTGAAGGACATCCACGCATTGTATGTTCTGTGGAGAAAGGCATTAAGATCGCTAAAAAAGCGAAGATATACATAAATACATTAGGTATTATTGGAGAAAATTATGTGGAGATCATGAATGTAGATCTACAAGAAGGATTCTTCGATGATAAAAACAGTAAACTGCCCTTTATTGGTCGGGACGCTGTTAGTATGGGGGATCTTATCTTTAATTTAAATGATTTCTCCATGAAATTGAGCAAGTTTGAAAAGAGCATTGGTTTAATAAACGGTGCATTGACAAATCTTGATAAGAATTTAAATGATATTTTCCCGAAACTAGACAATATGCTAAAACCCCTCGATAGGATGTCCTCTTCTCTTGAAAGCCTCATTGTCAACGGAAATCAGCTAATTACCCGTTCGAACAAATTACTGGATGACATTCCTTTAAGAAAATCCGTAACGAAATTGAATCTTTCTCTGGATCTGCTTAATGATATTTTCAAAAACACAAAGCCCCTTGTTAAGAATATAAAAGAGGGTAAGGGCTCATTGGGAAAATTACTAACTGATGATAATTTCTATAAAAAACTCAATAAATTGACAAATACCGCAGAAAATTATATTAATAAGGGAAATGAAGTGAAATTTAATTGGCAAGGTGATCTTATTTCGCAATATAAATTTAAAAGTTTTGAAGGTTCATTAGGTATAGATTTTTTCCCTAACAAAAACAGATTCTATCATTTTGGCTTGAGCTATGTAAATAATAATTCCCTTCTTGATGCAAATATAAACATTCTTATCAAAAGATTGTTATTATCAGGAGGAATTTACAGAGATACACCTCAACTGGGATTTGGGTATTATATGAAGAACCTTAATTTCAGGATAGATTCATATAATTGGAATAATGGTATAGATGCTCTAAATATTCGCTTTGCACTAAGATATTATTTTAAATATGCAGGTCTTAACCTTACGGTTGATAATACTATTTATAACCCCGTTTTTAAATTCGGTCTTTCTTTTTCCTTCCCAGAAAAAGATTTTAAATATCTAATTGGCATACTTAAATGAAGATAAAGAAATTAAATAAAAATCTTATAAATAAAATTGCCGCCGGTGAGGTAGTTGACGGTCCATATTCTGTTATCAAAGAACTTTTAGAAAACAGCATAGACGCCAAGGCAAGTAGCATTATTGTTGAGCTCCAGAATGCAGGCATGGACCTTATTCGGGTTATCGATAACGGGACTGGGATGAAAAAGGATGATCTAATGCTTGCTTTTGAACGATATGCCACGAGCAAGATAGATAAGATCGGAGACCTTGAAAATATAAGCTCACTTGGATTTCGGGGTGAAGCATTACCGAGTATTGCATCAATAAGTGAAATAGAAGCATATTCCAGAACCAAAGACGACAAGGTGGGACAGACCATCAAATTAAAGAACGGGAAGATAATGGATAAACACCCGCGAGGAGGAAGCATTGGAACAAATATAACCGTAAAAAATATTTTTTACAATGTTCCGGCAAGAAAAAAATTCATGAAAAGCCAAAGGAGCGAATCCTTAAAAATATCTGAATATTTACAAAACTTCTTTCTGTCATATCCCAATATTATGTTCAAGGTAATAAAAAACGGCAAAGAAAATATATTCCTCGAACCGGCGTCATTAAAACAGCGCTTCCTTCAATTGTTTCACGGAGTAAAAAACGAAGATTTAATTGATATCATCTTTGAAAGGGACGGAATAATGATAAAGGGCATCGTGTCCAATACAGTTTCGTACAAAAAAAATAAAAAGAGAATATTCATTAGCGTGAACGGAAGGATCATAAAGGATAATCTTTTGACATATTATTTTCGCGCACCTTATGAGTCATTTTTAATGAAGGGACAATTTCCCCAGGGGATCATAAATATGACATTGGAACCTCAATTATTGGATGTAAATGTGCATCCCAGAAAAACAGAGGTCAAATTTCTATATCCCACACAGATCAGAAACACCATTTTCACGAGTATTTACGAAGAATTAAAAAATTTTATTCAAATATCGGGAAATAATATTCTCGATGTTGAACATGTTGATTTTGAAGTAAAGCACTTGGGAAAACAGGGGGAATTTGAGTTCTCTCGCGGTGAAAAAAAAGAATTCAGAGAAACCGTGGCTACGGATATTAGCCGTGAATCATTTGATAAGACCATAGAAATAAAAGGAAAAATATTTTCTTATATTAACACTATTTTCAACACCTATATTTTATTAAGTTCTAAAGATAATTTTATTTTAATGGATCAGCATGCAGCCGATGAAAGAGTACTTTTTGAAAAGATAGAGAGCGCTTATAAAACGGGAAAAATACTTTCACAGGAACTTCTGTTTCCTTTAAAATTAGATACTGCTCTTGATAAGCATCATTTGGAATTTCTGGAAAAGATCGGTTTTTCCATAAATACGAAAAACGATACCATTGAAGCGGTACCTGTTTGGCTTAATGAAAGGAAACAAAAGGAAAAAGTAGACGAGATCATTAGTTCGATTATAGATGAAAAACATGATTTTATGGATTGGATCAAGCAAATTGCTTGTAAAAGCGCGGTCAAGGGTGGAAGAACTCTTCCTTTCCCATTGATCAAATCAATTATTATTTCTCTATTTCAATGTAAAAATCCTACACAATGTCCGCACGGTAGACCAACATATTTAATATTTTCTCAGAACGATCTTGAGAAAATGTTTAAAAGAAAGGTTTAGCAAAAAATCCAGTTCAAATAATAGTGGCAATAGCGGGAGCGGACGCTACCTTATAATATTTTTTTTATCTGACTATTGACTTTTGGGTATGTTTTTATTATTATTTGTTGTATGGTAAATTATGACAAGGCAATAAGCGACATCCTAAGTTTAATAAATATCGTAGATGTAATATCGCGTTATACTAATGTTAAGAAATTTGGGAATAGTTATAAAGCTCTTTGTCCCTTTCATGAGGATAAAAAAACACCTTCCCTTTCCATTAGCCCCGATAAAGGACTTTATCATTGTTTCGGGTGTGGAGCCAGCGGCAATATCATCACTTTCGTTTCTGAGATAGAGGGTATCTCAAAGGGTGAAGCAATTAAAAAACTGGCAACAGAGATAGGAATTGATCTTTCATCCGGTTATAAATCCACTGAAAGAGAAAATATGAAAAAGGTCATGAGCTTAGCGGAGAATTTTTTTCATAAAACACTTTTTAATGAGATCAATAAAAACCGTTTATTGACCGATTTCATAAAAAAAAGAAATCTCTCCGAGAACAGCGCAAAAAAATTTAAACTGGGGTTCTGCCCTTACAGTGCAAAAGCATTTTTAAAAGAACTAAGTTTATACAATATAGACCCTAAATTCGCCTACGATCTGAAGTTAATTTACACATATAATAATGAACCTGTTTTCGGTTTTAAATATAGATTCATGTTCCCCATTAAGAACATTATCGGAGAGACAATAGCATTCGGAGGGCGTGTAATAGATAATAATGAGAAGGTGGGAAAATATATCAACTCTTCAAATAGTTTAATTTACAATAAAGGTTATACTCTCTTCGGATTGAATTATAGTAAGGAATTCATAAAGGAAAAGGGATATGCCATTCTGGTAGAAGGTTATTTTGATATGCTTTCTCTGCATGCCGCGGGGATACAAAACTCCATTGCATCATCCGGAACTGCTTTGACAGAATATCAAGTAACAAAAATAAAGAAATTCACCGACAGCATCAATGTGTTCTATGACTCCGATGCACCCGGTCAAAAAGCCGCTTTTCGATCCATTGAGATCTTATTTAGAAATGGAATGGATGGAAAGGTGTTCAATCTCCCTGTGAAAGATCCCGATGAATTCATTGAAAAATTCGGAAAGGAAAAATTTGAAGAATTTATGGAAAACGAAGGAATAGATCTAAAGGAATATTACCTATCGTATTTAAAAAATAGTTATGATCTCAGTAAAAAGAAAGAGAGAGAAAAAGCATATGATACCGCAATGACATTATTACGCTCTATTTCGGATGTGGAGATCAAGACACAAATGCTGGAAAAAATAGCGAAGTTCTTTAATTTTCAACTTATCTTTGTAGAAGAAGATTATAAAAAAAAATATTCGGGTACCCATAAAGGAAAAAGGGAGACCGGACTAAAGAAACAGCAGGAAAAGTCATTAAATAATTATGACAAGGCGTTACATAAGCTTCTGGTCTTGATCCTGCATCACATAAATATTTTTGAGGAAAAATTAGATATTCTTCAATCTACGGGATTATTATTTCCCTCCATTTATAAAGATATTTTGATCTATTTAACGGATTATCTCAGTGTTGAAGAAAATAGTTTCTCCCCAAATGCTTTTTTGGAATATATTTCAAACTTAGATATTGAGCAAGATAAACAGGAACTAATAACCAAAACATACGGAGAATTGGCATTTGAAGAATTCACGCTGAAGGAGAAACCAGAAGGCGCCATTGAGCGTTTATATTATATTTCCAAGGGAAATAGCATTGATCTTATGATCAATGTTCTTAAAAATAATATAATAAAATGTAAAACTAATCAGGAAAAAGACAGAATTTACGGTGAAATTCAGGATCTGACCCTTTTGAAACAAAAGATAAATAAAAAAATCGGAGGAAACTTTTATGGATAAAACTAAGAAACTTGAGCGTGTATTAAAAAAAGTTCAAAAAAGCAAGATATCGAATCTTACCTATGAACAATTGAATAAGATCATTCCCACGACCTTTACAATTGAAGAGATCGATGAGCTTATTGATATGTTGGAAAGCAACGGTATAATACTTATTCCAAAACATGGAGAAGCCCATTATTATCTTCCTAATAATGAAGAAATTGACAGCGCAGACAGTATATTAATTGATAAAGGAAACAAAAAATTACCTCAAAACACACTTGTTCTTTACTTGAAAGATATGAGCAGATATTCCCGATTGTCACCGGAAGATGAAATTGCGACATTCCAGACCATAGAAAAAGGTAGAGAAGCATTGTCTCGTTTGATCTCTATGCTCAGCTTGAATATGGAATTCATAATTTTCTTTAACGACAAGTTTAAAGATAATAGAAATGTCGGGGTAGATAAAATAGAGAAGATCATTATCTTTGAAGAAGCTAATGAAATGAACGCAGACAGCAAAAGAATAGAAATGCTAAAGTTCATTAAGACAGCGGATAAAATATTTGATCTTCGAAATGATATCATAGAAAACATTAATAGTGGAGCATTAAAACATTCCAAGGGAATTAAAATGAAAAAAGAAATTCTCGCAAATTTGGTGGTTCGACTTCATCTAAGTGATGTTTATTTTAATCGTTTTTTAAGTCAGGTTGGGGATAAGCTAAAAAATAATATTCCTTTTGAGGATAATTATTATAAAGATTGGGAAATAGGAAGAATATACAAGAAAATTAATAAAGTCAGAGCTATTATCAATGAAGCCAAGAGAAAAATGGCAGAATCCAATCTGAAGCTTGTCATCTCTTTTGCAAAAAAGTATGTTAATAGTAATATGACATTTCAAGACCTCATCCAAGAAGGGAATATAGGACTCATGAGAGCGATTGAAAAATATAAATATAAAAAAGGATATCGCTTTTCTACATACGCTACCTGGTGGATAAGACAGGCAATATCAAGGTCAATTGCCGATCAATCAAGAACGATCAGGATACCGGTGCATCTCATTGAACAAAAGAATAAGATAAATAAAGCCAATGCGGTATTAACCGTAAAATTCGGCAGAAAACCCAATACTCGGGAAATAGCCGAATATTTAAAGGTGGAACATGAAAAGGTATTGAATATCTTTGATGCTATTAAGAACCCTGTCTCCTTCGATTCCCCGATAAATGATAAAAATGATGTGTCCCTGGAAAACTTTATTCCTTCTGATCAAGTAGAGTCACCTGAAAAACATTTCAGGAGTATAATGCTTAGAGAAAAATTGAATTTAGTTCTATCCACGCTTGATGAAAGAGAAGCTGAGATCATCAGATTACGCTTCGGGTTAAATGGTGAAACGCCAAAAACATTGGAAGAGGTGGGCAATATTTTTAACATTACAAGAGAAAGAGTTAGACAAATAGAAGCAAAAGCCGTAAGAAAATTAAGAAATCCAAATAGGAGCAAAAATCTTAGAGAATTTTATGAAAAAGAAGATTGAGCTTATTCCATTACTCGTTTTTTTATTCATCTTTACGCTTTTTATTTTAGTATATCCGCGCAAGCACTTAGAAAATATTGATGAATCCATAGAGATAGGAAATAATGTAACTAAATTAGAGCTCACTTTGAAATCCGGAGACGCCGTATATAATCTCCTTGTAAAAAGTGGTTTTACCTCTAAGGAAACATTAGATTTTATCAAGCTATTTAAAAAAGAGCATGTAGATCCTCGCAAATTCAATGTTGGTACAAATTTCTGCATTTACAGTCAAGATAAGGTTCCTTTCTCCATAGAGATCACCTTGGCAAAAAAAGAGAGAATCTTATTTTTTAATAAGGAAAACGATAATTGGGAGATGGAGAAAATGGATATTCCATATACATCCGAAATATATGTTAAAAATTTTAAAATAGAAAGCAGCCTATATAAAGCCTTTTCTCAGGAACATGAAGGATATAATCTTTTATATAATGTTGTTGATATCTTTAAATGGACCATTGATTTTTTTAAAGATATTCGCCCCAATGATTCTTTGACCGTCCTATTTGAAAAGATCGAAAGTGCAAATAATAAACGAAAATATGGTAAAATAGTATGTGCAAAATATAACGGAATAAAGGTAAAAACGAAGTACGCTTTTCTTTTTAGAAAAGGGAAATATCACGGCTACTTTGATGAAAATGGGCATAATCTGAAAAGAGCCTTTTTGAAATATCCGCTAAAATTTAAACGCATTTCATCGACCTATAGCAATAGGAGATTTCATCCAGTATTACATATATATAGACCTCATCATGGTATTGATTACGCTGCTACATTAGGAACACCGGTTCACTCTATTGGCGATGGATATGTAAGGAGGATCGGATGGGCAGGGGGCGCTGGACGATCAATTACTATTAGGCATACCAATGGCTATGAATCCATTTATAACCATTTTTCCCGTTATGCAAGAGGTATGAGAAAGGGTTTGCATGTCAGTATGGGACAAACGGTAGGCTATGTCGGAATGACAGGACTTGCAACTGGCCCTCATCTGGATTTTAGAATCAGGAAGAACGGGAAATGGATCAATCCCCTTAAATTTAAAGCCGGAAAGGGAAAACCGTTAAAAAAACAATATATGAAAGAATTTAAGAATATTGTTGCAGAATACAAGAAAATACTTGATGATCCTCATCCCAAATTACTTACAGAAAAGTTTCTTAAAGATCTGGAAGGTAGATTTCAATAATTAAACCTTTTTCTCCGTTTTTAGCATTGATGGTCCCCTTTTGAATCTCAATGCTTTTTTTTACAAATGATAATCCAATACCCATGCCCGCTTTCTTAGTTGAGAAATCTGCGTCGAAGATCTTGGATAATAGTTCATCATTTATTCCACCACCACTATCCTCAAAGGTTATTTGCGTAGAATTCGAATCTTTTTGGATATTCAATTTTATCCATTTCTCATCCTTCTCCCTTAAAATATCTATGGTATTCTCTATTATATTTATAAAGATATGCCTTAATATATTCTTGTCGGTATATACAATTATTGAAGGAAATTTGGTATGAAAAGTAATGTCGCTTCTTTTTAAAATATCATTATAGATATTATTTATCTCATTCATGAAATCTTCTAATTTGAAATATTCTCTTTTAAAACTGGAATATTTGCCTAATGTATAAAATTCAGTAGAGATTTTTTTTAGATAATCCAATTGTTCGTAAATAATATCTATGGAGCTTAAAAATTCTTCATTAAAGGCTTTTTTATCCTCTTCAAACAAGCCTTTTAGGTGGGAAAGAAGCATGGTTATGGGGGTCAAAGGGTTCTTGATCTCATGAGCGATCTTTTTTGAAATACGCTCCAAGTTCTTCAATGCTTCGTTTTCCAATTCTTTTTTTCTTGCAATGTTCAAACGCTTTACCATTAAATTAAAATCCTCATAGAGCTTTTGAAATGCAGTATTACCATTGGTCTCTATTCGATAATCAAAATTACCGCTGCGCAATTGCAAAAAACCATTTTCCAGAGTTAGCAATTCCCTATTGATATATATAACAATAAACCTGATGATAAAGTATAAAAAGATAAATAAATAAAAATATACACCAAGATAAAAAAAGATATCGAATGGAAAATATTTCAATTGATGTGAAAATATAAATATGAAATGATTTGATACCCCGTTTACGCTGAGAGCAAAATTAATAAAATTACGGGTATATTTTATTCTACCCAGATTATAATCCAATTCGTTTAAAATAACCCCGCGAATATTGGAATTGAAAAGTATCTGGTCTTTCAATATAACCGTTATATCCATTCCTTTCATACTATTAAGTTGCATATAAAGATCCTTCAAGGGAAAAAGCAAAGCACCGCTTTTGTATTTTATGGCAAAATAAATAGCACCGTTGAACATTATCGGAATATTATCCTTTTCAATCTTCAATTCTTTTATAAATTTAATATGTATATTATTTATGACATATTCACTCCCGGATAAATGGTCCTTAATCCTATTCTCTAACTTGCTCCGTAGATTATCTGTCTCCTTTTTGGTGTTTGTCAGTAATTCAATTGCGCTGTTTTGAAGATCCAAGGATGAATTAAATTTTCTGGAAATAGTATAACTATTGTTCAGGATCAAATAAATTATTATTGTGATAAACATTAAAAAAAGGAGCAGTATCAAAAAATTATTATTCCTATTTACAAGATTCTCTTTAATATAATTGGGATCGAAAAGAATAAAAAAGAATGTAAAGAAAATGAACAATAGTCCAGATAGAGAAAATCCTTTGATAAAATAATTAAGGTCTTTGAGATTCCTTGATAGTATCTGTATTTTAAAATAAGCGATCTCTTTGCCTTTGTCATTAACACCTTTTAACAAATATAAATAGTGATATTTTAAACCGTTTATGGTAATAATATTTTTTTTGGATGTTTTATTGATCCCCGGCAAATTGTTTATTAGAAAAGAAGGGCTCGCGTCCAATAGCACTTTATTCGCATCGAAAAGCGAACTTTTTGAAATATATTCGCTAAAGTAAACCTCGTTAATAATATAGCTCAAAAATGATGTATTCCCATTCAATATCAAGCTTTTTATCTGTTGATTCTTTGTTATTTTTTCCAATTTGATCCTGGCAATATTCCTTTTACCTAAATAATTAACACTTGTTAATGTGGCTAAAAAGATAAAAAGCCAAATATACATTAATTTCCAATCCCTTATACTCTTATTCAGTAGTAGGTACAGGACCACAAAAAAAAGAAATAACAAGTATAATACATTTTGTATACTTATGATCGTTAGAGAAACAATAAAAAATAACAAGTAGATCTTTTTATTTTTAAATATTAAATTCAGAAAATTGGGAAATAATATTAATATTCCCAAAGAAAATGGTAGGAAATAATTCAAAATTAAAAATAACAATGTAATAAGACCGCTTAAATATTGATTCCGGGAAAATAGTAATACAAAAAATAATGGGAATGCAAAGACAATGAGTGAAAGCGAATAAATGACCGCAAAAACATAAAATAGTCCTGTACTGATTACGATCAAAGGAATATTCCTATAATAAATAATCATTAACAAAAGCACAAGCAATAAAATAAAAATAACTGTTCTCGGAAAATATGATTTAAGTAATCTTATATTTATCTTTCCATTCCTATAATCAATATTATAGGGGATCTAATATTTTTTAAATATATAATTTTCCAAAGAACCTTTATTATTCGGAAAAAATATTGAACCTATGTACAATACACAATTTTTTTTACCTAAGAAAACGCTCAACATTCTTTTTTTGTTTTTATCATAAAAAATATTATTGTGAATAATGTTATTCAAATAAAAAAATTTCCCCTTTATGAATTTATTTTCCATATAGATAGCATACTGTATTTTAAAATTAAGAGAATTTTCATTACTAAGCAATTCTGTTTTTGCATATGTTATTACTTTTCTTATTTCTCTCTTGGCTAAAATAGGACCGATGAACTGTATATATATTAGGGTAATAATAAAAATGATAAAAATAATTAGTTTAAAATATTTTCTATATTT
>JAGGYO010000128.1 GCA_021162505.1 bacterium | reverse complement strand
GTATATATTTGAAGATGCACCGGCAAGAGGAAAATCCTCAAAAAAAACATATTTATCCGAAGTAGAAAAAAGAGATATTTATATCGGAATACTAGGTAAAGAATATGGAGATGTTAAGAAAGGTGAACAATCACCAACAGAAAAGGAATATCGTAAAGCGCAAGATGGTGATAGTGAAATAATTATTTTCATTAAAGGGTGCAATAAAGAAAAAAGAGATGAAAGATTAAAAAAACTTATAGTCGAGATAAGAAATCCAGATACTGGATACAAATATTCAAGATTTAATAGCATACAGGATTTTAGAACTAAATTACATGAAAGTTTAATAGATTTTTTAAGAGATGAAGGAATAGTTGGTAAAACGAAATTTGATACTGCTATCGAAAAAAATGCTTCTTTAAAGGAAATTGATGAAGATAAAATAAGATGGTTCTTAAAAACTGCAAAAGAAAAAAGAAAATATGTCTTAGATATAAACACTTCTGTTAAGGATACTTTAACACATCTTAATCTATTGAGAGATGGAAAGATCTCCAATGCTGCAATTTTATTATTTGGAAAAAAGCCTAAAAAATACCATCTACAATCCGAAATAAAATGCATACAACTACCGGGAATAGAAGTAGAAAAACCTTTTTCTTCATACCATATTTATGACGGGACTCTTTTTGAACAGATAGACAGAGCTTTATCATTTGTTCTTGATAGTATCCGTATGCCTGTTATTCAGCAACCGGGAACAGTGCAAGTAGCAAGACCATATGAAATTCCGGAATTTGTAATACAGGAAGCAATTGTAAATGCTGTTGCTCATAGAAATTATTACTCCACCGGTGCGGTTCAGGTTATGGTATTTATTGATAGGATTGAATTATGGAACCCGGGTAAACTGCCTTCACAACTTACAATAGAACAACTAAAAAAACGCCATGCGTCATATCCTAATAATCCGTTACTGGCGGAAGTTTTATTTCTTGCAGGTTATATTCAAAAAGCTGGTTCCGGAACTCTTGAAATGATAAACCAATGCCAAAAAAAAGGACTTCCTGAACCCGAATTTAGTGTTAATAGAGGTGAATTCAGAGTCGTTATTCCAAGAGATATATTAACCGAGAGCAGATTAAAACAATTAGGATTAAGTGATAGGCAGAAAATAATTGTAAAAATAATAAAGAAAGAAAGTTTTATTCAATTATCAATGTTGAAAAAAGAATTTCCAGAAGTTACGGATAAAACTATATATAGAGACATACGGAATTTAGTTGAGAAAGGTATTTTGCGAGAAGAAGGCGAAAAGAAGGGAAGAAAATACTACCTTAAATAACAGACATATTTCGGACATAACGGACATATATCGGACATTTAATGGACATTAAGAAAAACGGTGCCAGGTTGCTTCTTTGCTTCTTTCAGATTTTGTTGACGGGGATTTGAGAAAAAATAGGAAAAGTGATATAATTATTTAAAGATGGAAAAAGAGTATGAAATGATTTATAAACTTTATGATTTGACTGATGAGGAGATTAAGATTGTGGAGGAAAAATTTAAAAAATGAAATTAGTCTGGAAGGGAAAATATGAAAACGAAAAGCAATTATTAGTTGGAAATCTTCCAGAGAATGCGGTAAAATTTAAGGAGCCGAGCACTCCTTTAATGCTAAATTTAGTAGCAAGTATCTTCATTATCCCGGTATTTATTATTATGGGTATTGCAGGTTTTATAAAATTTCACTCAGAATTAAATATATTCTCTTTTTATCAATTTAATATTTTAGGAATGTTATTAGCTGCTTTAATGGTCATTCCACATGAAATTCTTCATGCCATTGTTTTTCCAAAAGGTGCTGAGATACAAATATGGTATTATCCTAAAGGTTTTATGGCATTTATTTTTTCTACATGTCCCATTTCAAAATTTAGGTTTATTTTTTTAAGTCTTCTGCCAAATATTATTTTTGGATTGATACCGCTTATTGTTTGGATTTTTATCCCTTTAAAGTTTGATGCAGCATCAAAAGTAGTATTTAGTTTTGCTTTTTTTAGCTTATTATTTGGTATTGGAGATTATTTGAATGCATTTAATGCGATAATACAAATGCCAAAGAATTCTATTGCTCAATTATATGGTTTTAACTCATACTGGTTCCTAAAATAATTGGAATGGAAGAATGGGAATGGGGGCATAAAAGAAGTTTTGAGTTATGAGTTGAAGAAAACAGTGAGATGAGTGGATGGGTGTATGAGCAGATGAGTGAATGGGAGAATGAGTATAAGAGTTGATGAGGGAATAAAGATTTGTAATAAAATTAAAAATGGATTCCTAATCAAGTTAGGAATGACACCATAAATCCGGGATAAACTCCAAAGATAGATTCCGTATCAAGTACGGAATGACAGGGGAGGAATGAGATTATCACGCTTCGAAAATATTGTGTCAGGACGCACCTAAACATCCGAGGTATCGTCCCTAATACGGGTGAGCCCTGAGCACAGGCACTTCAGCCAGGCACCTCACCCTGAATGACCCAGTAAACACGTAAAAATGGGGACGGTGACATGAAAGAAGTTTTGAGTGATGAGTTATGAGTTGTGAGTTTTAAGAAAGAAAATACTGGATTCCTGCTTTCGCAGGAATGACAGGGAAAAAATGAGATTGCCACGACTTCAATAAAATTGAAGTCTCGCAATGACGAGGAAAAATGAAAAAAGTGTCGGCTGGGTGTTTTGGTTCTTTCAGGTTTTAATGATTGGAATTTGAGAAAAAATAGTTAAAGTGATATAATGAATTATGAAGGACATTGGAAAAATCGATATTATGGTTTACAAGTTATGATGGAGAACAATATTAACAAAGGCAAAATTATTATTTATGAACCTAAGGATGGGAAAGTTGAACTTAGAATTAAATTGGAAAAAGAAACAGTTTGGCTTACACAGGCGCAAATTGCTTTACTTTTTAATATCAAAAGACCTGCAATTACTAAACATTTAAGCAATATTTTTAAAAGTGGTGAATTGAATAAAAATTCAGTATGTTCCATTTTGGAACATACTGCCACTGATGGTAAAGTTTACAAAATTCAATTTTATAATTTGGATGCTATTATTTCTGTTGGTTATCGTGTTAATTCGAAAAAAGCAACCCAGTTTCGTATTTGGGCAACTAAAATTTTGAAAGATTATTTAATCAATGGTTATACCATTAACGAACAACGCCTTTTGGAAGTAAGAGGAAAATTTAAAGAATTGCAATCCACCATTAGTTTTTTGCAGGAAAAGTCACAAAAAGAATTGTTATCCGGACAAGCAGGGGAAATTTTAAATTTGCTCTCAAGTTATGCAAAAACACTGACTTTACTGGAAGAATATGACAAAGGAAAATTAAAAAAAACAAGAGGCAAAAAAATAAGGTTTATTTTAAAGTATGAACGCTGCATTCAAATTATAAAAGAAATCCAAAAAGAATTAATTAATAAAAGAGAAGCCAGTGAATTGTTCGGTAAAAAAGTAGGTGGAAGTTTTGAAGGAATTATCAAAGGGTTATATCAAACATATGACCGAAAAGAATTATATCCAACAATTGAAGACAAAGCATCACACTTGCTCTATTTTGTAATTAAAGATCATCCATTTACCGACGGTAACAAGAGAATCGGTTCATTTTTATTTGTGTATTTTTTGGATAAAAATGATTATCTTTATCGCAAAAGTGGGGAAAAGAAAATAAATGATAATGCTCTGGTTGCTTTAGCGCTTTTAACTGCAGAAAGCGATCCCAAAGAAAAAGATATTTTGATTAGAATAATTAATAATCTTATAGTTGACTAAGTTAAAGAAATAGGGCTGGTAACATGAAAGAAGTTTTGAGTGATGAGTTATGAGTTGTGAGTTTTAAGAAAGAAAATACTGGATTCCTGCTTTCGCAGGAATGACAGGAAAAAAATGAGATTGCCACGACTTCAATAAAATTGATAAAAATGGGGACGGTGGCATAAGGCAATTAACAATGGACAAGGGACAATTGACAATGAAGGATAAAAGTCAGAAGACAATAAGAAGCAATATTCCACTCCCAGAAGAAAAACAGTGCCAGGTTGACGGTTTGACGGTTTCAGATTTTAAAATTGGGGACGGTGGTAGAAAAGTAGAATTTTCATTAAGGAAAAAGGTGTCGGCTGGGTGTTTTGGTTCTTTCAGGTTTTAATGATTGGAATTTGAGAAAAAATAGTTAAAGTGATATAATGAATTATGAGGGACATTGGAAAAATAGATCAATTGGTTTATGAACTTTATGATTTGACTGATGAGTTTGAAAGGAAGATAAACAGGATTTCGAAATAGATGATGGATAAAAAAGAATTGCTCAACCTTATACACATCGGAGAATGTATAAATATTGAATTTAAAGAAAGCAAAAATGGATTGAATAAAGATGTTTATCAAACTATTTGTGCATTTTTAAACCGCAATGGTGGGCATATTTTATTGGGGGTTAATGATAAAGGTAAAATTATTGGGGTTAATCCCAAATCAATTGCAAAGATTAAAAAAGAGTTTGTAACTTCCATAAACAATCCTCAAAAGATAAATCCGCCGGTATATCTCTCAATAAATGATATTGAAATTGACGGAAAAATCATAATTGATATTTATGTCCCCGAGAGTTCACAAGTTCACAGATGTAATGGAAGAATATACGACAGAAACGAGGATGGAAATTTTGATATTACACATCAGAATAATTCGGTAACAATGCTTTATATGAGAAAACAATCAATATTCTCTGAAAATAAGGTTTACCCTTACCTTACCATGAATGAGTTCAGAAAAGATCTTTTTGAAAAAACTAGAAAAATTATAAGCATTAAAAATCCTGAGCATATTTGGCTTACTCTTACTAATGAAAAGTTATTAAAAACTGCTGGATTTTATACAAAAGATTATTCAACTGGAAAAGAAGGGTTTACCCTTGGTTCGGCACTTCTTTTTGGGAGAGATGATGTAATAATGTCAATTTTACCATATCATGGGACGGATGCAATTTTAAGAAAAGAAAATCTTGATAGATATGATGATAGAGAGATAATAGAAACAAACTTAATAGAAAGTTTTGATAGATTAATGCAATTTATTTCAAAGCATTTATCTAATCCATTTTTCCTCGAAGGTGATATACGAATTTCTTTACGGGAAAAAATATTTAGGGAAGTTATATCCAATATTTTAATTC
>JAGGYO010000219.1 GCA_021162505.1 bacterium | reverse complement strand
CATTTACCATCCCTGCTCTTTCAGGATTACCATGTATATAATTGACTAAAACGAGGAGATATCTTTCATCCAATACAATAAAAGATTTATACCTGTCTTGAAAAAGATGCCCCACTCGATTATATTTTTTGTTGAAATAAATGGAATATTTCGTTAGCAATCTATGCATAAATTTATAAAGTGAAGTTCTCCCCCTAAATAACAATAAATGCAAATGATTATCCATCAAACAAAAAGCCCCCAATTTTATATCATAAAAGATTAATAACTTTGCCAATATTCGTAAAAATAACAACTTATCTGAATCATCTCTAAAAATCGCCTCTTTATTGATCCCTCTAACAACAATATGATACCAATGATTTGCTATGTCTATTCTCGCTTGTCTTGGCATAATTCACCTCCTTTTGTAAAGCTATGTAAAGTATGTAAAACACCGTCCCTACCTATATCTTAAAAAATTTCTTAAACTTGTTCCACAGACCTTTTTCCTTAACTTTATAAGGGAAAGGATATAGGAGTTGCCCTTCAAAGATTCTCATAGCATTATTGATTAAAATATCTTCTTTATAATGCGGATTTACATATTTATCGAATATATCCATAGCTTCTTTAAAAACGAACTGACGGCGAGGACTGCAGTGACAATCGGAACCTATGAAATGCACCATGTCTTTGGATAGCAACTTTTTTGCGGTTTCTTCGATCTCTTCTCCGAATTGGCCGCCTAAACTTCCAAGATTTATTTGCACTAAAACATCTTGATCAATGAAACGCCCTAATTTCTCGGGTTCTCTTATTATTTCACTATTTCTCTCGGGATGAGCCCATATCAATGACAATTTGCTTTTACTTATCTCTTTTATGAGATCATCCAGATTGGGGGGTAAAAATGTAAAATCGACTTCAAAAAGAACATGAGTTTTTTTATTATTGATTGTAAGGACTTTTCCCGTACAAATATTTTCCACAGTATCCTGGGATAAATAGACCTCTGATCCGGGAAATATTTCTATTTTATCCTTAAAATAAGTTTTTACCATGCTCTGAAATTTATTAAATCTTTCTAGTAGATCTTTCGGTGTATTTTCATATAAATTTGGGTAAATATGTGAAGATAAAAGAAATTTATTAAATCCGAGATTATAAAATTTTTCCATATATTCAAGAGAAATATTGCTATCTTTCGCTCCATCATCAACATTAGGTAAAAAATGTGAGTGAAAATCGATCATCTATTTACATATTCCTTCTTGCCTTTATTATATTTTTTGTCTTTATAATATTCAATTTTCTTAAGACGCATTTCAGTAAGATCAATGGCATGAAATTTACAAACATCATAGCATTTTAAACACCCTATACACTTTTCTTCATCGATCTTATGCTGCTCCTTCACTTTACCTGCAATAACATCAACAGGGCAAACCCGGACACATAATGTACATCCAACACATTTTTCATTGATAACAGGCATTTTTCTTTCTTCTTTTCTCTTATCGGTAATGGTATTTTTAGGACAAACTACTGCACATAATCCGCAATCAATACAAAATTCATAATGCATTATTGCAAGGTTATTTTCAATGGTTATAGCGCCGTCAATTGGGCAATTCTTTTCACAAAGACCGCATGATATACAACCAACCTTACATTCCTTTATAACATCCTTTGCAGCTTCCTGATTTTTACAACGGATCAAAACTTCTTTTTTTATTGATTGTAAAATGAGAACATCTTGCGGACAAGCTTTAACGCAAAGTCCACATCCTGTACATTTTTTAGGATCAACGATGGGAAGATCTTTATCGCCAATATGAATTGCATCAAAAGGACATACTCTTTCGCAATCTCCATACCCCAAACAACCGTAAACGCAGGACTTATCACCACCGCCGACAAGTTTAACCCCGCTACATGTGTCTACTCCGGAATAATCCGCTTTTTTCGGTGCAAGATCACAATCACCTTGACATAATAAAAATGCAATATTTTTATCTTTTTTCCCACCTGTTTTAACACTGAGAATTTTTTGAATACCTGTTAATGTTTCTTCACCCCCCGGAGTACAAAGATCTATTGGTGCTCCAGCGTTCACAACAGCTTCCGCATAAGCTGTACAACCTGCATAACCGCATGCGCCACAATTGGCACCAGACAGAACTTCTTCTATTTGCTCAATACGCGGATCTTCTTCAACATGAAAAAGCTTATTGGCAATACCTAGAATAATGGCAAAAAATATTCCTAAACTCACCAGGATCAATGTAGCTATTAAAACAGTATTCATGATCTACTCCCCTATTAAGCCGGAAAAGCCCATGAAAGATAGAGACATTAATGCTGCAATTATTAATGCAATAGCGGTTCCCTGAAAGACCTTGGGAACTTTTGCAAGTTCCAAGCGTTCTCTAATGCTTGCCATCATCAATAATGCAAGTGTAAAGCCAATACCAGCAGAAAATCCGAAAACAACTGATTCCAGAAGATTGTAATGCTGAGTAATATTCAAAAGCGTAACGCCTAATATTGCACAGTTAGTGGTAATTAAAGGAAGGAAAATACCCAATGCCTTATACAATTCCGGGAGGGCTTTTTTTAGGTACATTTCAATGAATTGAACTAATGCTGCAATGGTAAGAATAAAGGCAATAGTCTGCAGAATATCACTTAAACCAAAATGATTTAGTATTATTTGAATGATCCATGTAATGAAAGAAGCAATTGTCATAACAAATGTTACAGCCATTCCCATTCCAAGTGCAGAATCAAACTTTCTTGAAACACCTAAATAAGGGCAGATCCCTAAAAATCTTGATAGAACAAAGTTATTGACAAATATTGCTGAAACCATTATTAATAGTAATTTTGAGATCTCCATTTATGCCTCCTTCTTTTTCATTGAAAGCCAATTAAAGAATGCTAATAAAATTGCCATTGTAAAAAACCCGCCGGGTGATAAAACGAAAAATAACATAGGTTTATAATTATGTGGAAAGAAAAGATAACCGAATAATTTATTTGAACCCAAGATTTCTCTGATACCGCCGATCAATGTAAGTGCCAATGTAAATCCGATACCCATACCCAAGCCGTCAAAAAAGGACAATATGACATTGTGTTTCCCTGCAAAAGCTTCAGCCCTTCCCATGATGATACAGTTAACAACGATCAGTGGAATGAAGATCCCCAAACTCTTATTGAGTGCAGGTAAAAAACCCGCCATAACAAATTGAACCAAGGTAACAAAAGTCGCAATTACAACTATATACGCCGGTATCCTTACCTTTGATGGAATTAGATCTTTTATTAATGAAATTATAACATTTGACATGATCAGAACAAAAGTAGTTGCCAATCCCATACCTATGGCATTTGTAGCAGATGTAGTTACGGCAAGGGTGGGACACATTCCCAAAACCAACTTGAATGTAGGGTTCTCGTCCAATATTCCATCTTTAAAAACCTTTAAAATATTCATTTTAAACCCTCCTTTTCCATTACTTTTGTGATACCTTCCTTCAAGCCATTCAATATTGCTTTAGAAGAAATGGTTGCGCCGGTCAACGCCTCAATTTCATTATCTTTATCGGGTTTATGCTTTACAACGGTCAAACCTGCATATTTCTTACCGAAGAACTGTTCCTGAAAATATGGTATAGGTTTTAGTTTTTCCCTTTTCTTCCCGGTAATGAAATCCCAAATAAATTTATTTGATCTTATCTGGTTCATTTTTGCTCCCAGCCCGGGGGTTTCCTGTTGGAAAACAACCTTTATCCTTGTAATAATACCTTCTTTTTTTACACCTGCAATTATCTGTATAGTACTGGAAAAACCACCCTTTTTACATAGGATAGCATAACCTAATAGTTCATTATTTTTATTAAAACATTTCCAATAGTGAATATCATTTTCTTGATCATTGGTCTCTTCTTTTTTTGAAATATCTTCAAAAACGAATTTTATGGCATTTTCAATATTTGCTTTCTTTTGCACCTCTATTTTACCCTTGACTTTCAAATAAACAAAGGATAGAACAAGACCCGAGATAATAGTCACTATCACCAATGTTAAGACAAATCTTATGGTATCTTTCATTTTGTCACTCCTTTAACATATCCGAAGGGTTTTGGTTTTGTAAACCTATCGATCATAGGTACGAATGCATTCATTATAATAATAGAATAACAAACACCCTCGGGATAACCTCCCCAACGGCGTATTACAATTACCAAAATACCTGCACCAATAGCAAAAATTATCTTACCTTTGGTGAACATTGGAGATGTTACATAATCGGTTGCCATAAAGAAAGCCCCGAGGAATAATCCGCCTGCAAGCATTTGAAACAGAATATTTCCTTGGAATATACCTTTCCCTCCGAACATCCAACCGAGGATACCAACAGTTAAAATATAGATCACAGGAATATGCCAAGTAATGATCTTTTTCCAAATGAGCAATAATCCGCCAATAAGTAAAAGTAAAGCGGAAACTTCTCCGATAGAACCGCCGGTATATCCGAAGAACAGATTGGATAATGCACTCTTTGAATATAAAACATGCTGAATGGAATTTAATTGATCGGGAGTAATCGTTCCATTGGAAACAAAGTCAATAGATTGTCCCAATGCATTTAAAGGTGTTGCTAATGTTACGGTATCAACTACATTTTGTGGGATTCCACTTAATGTGTCTATGAGATGCTGAGGTATACCGACCATATTCAATCCCTTTCTTATTGGTGCCGACCATGTAGTAATATAAACAGGCCAGGAGGCGAGTAAAAATGCCCTACCAATTAGAGCAGGATTGAACGGATTGTATCCCAAACCACCAAATATCATCTTTCCAAATCCGATTGCAAAAAATGCTCCTGAAAATGTTACCAGGATAGGCGTCGAAGGAGGAAGGGTCAAAGCTAAAAGGAGTCCTGTTAAAACAGCTGAACCATCATATAATCTAACCTTCATTTTAAACATCTTTGTAAATAACCACTCAGTAAAGACCGAACCAATTACACTAACAAGAATGGTTATTAATGCGGGAACACCAAAAACATATATACCCCAAAGGGTAGGTAATAATAATACTCCGATCACTACCCACATGATCTTTGAAACATTGAATTTTGAGTATATATGGGGAGAAGTTGATATTTTTAACTTGTTCATTTCTTCTTCTCCTTTTTCATTTCTGCCGTTATCGCTGCTTTCTCCAATTTTATGAACTGCACCATTGGCCTTTTGGATGGACAAATATAAACACAGGAACCGCATTCTATACAATCCAGAACATTCCAATCTTTTGCTTCTAAATATCTTTCATTCTCGCCTAATAGAGCATATTGATATGGAGCAAGGTCCATTGGACATACATCAATGCACTTATTGCATCTTATGCAAACATCATAATCTTCCCCGTACACCTCTTTATCAGTAAACACCACAATACCTGATGTTCCCTTTTGTGCCGGTATAGTCAGATCCGTAATTGCGAACCCCATCATGGGTCCGCCCATAATGATCTTTGCAGCATTTTCCTTTAAACCACCAGCTTTCTCGATGAGATAATTTATTGGAGTACCTAAGGGTACTAAGAAATTTTTTGGTTCATTTACTCCATTACCGGTAATGGTAATTATTCTTTCATAAAGGGGTTTACCTTCTTTTAGAAGATCATATATCGCAGCAGCAGTACCGGAATTTTGAACGACCACACCAACTGCCATGGGGAGACCGCCGGCGGGAACTTTTCTTTTTAATATCGCATAGATCAATTGTTTTTCTCCGCCTTGCGGGTATTTTGTTTTCAATGCTACTGTTTCAATTTCACTTTCTTTTTCACAGAGTTCGTGCATTTTCTTTAGAACATCCGGTTTATTTGATTCAATACCGATATATCCCTTAGTTGCCCCCAATGCCTTCATTAATATCTTCAGACCTTCAACTACCTTTTGAGGTTGTTCTAACATTAACCTATAATCACTGGTTAAATATGGTTCGCACTCGGCTCCATTGATAATAACTGTATCAATTGGTTTGTCCTTAGGTGGCGAAAGTTTTACATGTGTTGGAAATGTTGCACCTCCTAAGCCGACAATACCGCCTTCTTTGACCTTATTCACAATATTCGCAGATTGAAGATCCGTTAATAGTGTAAATTCTGTTTTTTCATATTTTTCATCATTTTCAATAACGATCATGGATGTCTTAGTACCGAGGAAATTCAATCTATCTTCAATTCCCTTCACCGTACCTGATACTGATGAAAAAATATTTGCAGAAACAAAACCCACGGCTTCGGCGATTAATTGTCCTACTTTTACAGGATCACCCTTTTTAACTATGGTTTTTGCCGGTGCACCAATGTGCTGTGCTACTGGAAAATACAAGATCTTGGGGGGAGTTAACCTCTCAATTTTTTTGTCCTTCGAAAGCAATTTCATGTCAGGGGGATGTACCCCTTTTTTAAAAGTCAATAGCCCCATACTACGCTCCTAATGTTTTATAAAGGAATTTGCTTAATTATACCATTTTAAAGAATTATTTCAATAGTTTTTTGAAAATATCGTTACCTTCCTATGAAGTGTTTTTAATTATTTATTGGCTTCCTTTTGTATTTGTTTATAAAGTTGCATCATTGGATTATCTGATTCTGATTTTTTACTTTTATTATCAGGGTTTGCCATCATTAATTGCATGGCATTGTCATATTTAGTATAACCCGTAGGCACCTTAAAAACTGACATTGGGATACGCTTATTAACAATATTCTCTAAAATATATGTACTGATAGTACCGTCCCTGTCAGTAT
>JAGGYO010000042.1 GCA_021162505.1 bacterium | reverse complement strand
TAATAGTAGCAGAACTTCTTATTCCACCCATTATAACCGGAAGGGCTATAGGTATTTTCACTTTCCAGAGTAATTGATTTTGGGTTAAACCCATTCCTTTACCTGCCTCGATAATATTTTGGCGGACGCTGAGAATGCCGGAAGTAGTATTAAAGATAATAGGAACCAGACCGTAAATGACCAGAGCAATAATAGCCGGTTTTATGCCTATGCCCACAAAAATAAATATCAAGGCAATAATCACCAGAGAAGGGACTGATTGGGCAGCTCCCATAATCGAAAGGATAATCCTTCCGATTTTTTCCCTACCTTCTTGGGTTACAAAAATACTTATAGCTATTCCAATGACTATAGAAAAGGTCAGTGATATACAAAAGATTAAGATGTGTACCTCGAGTGCAGAAATAATTCTATCAAAATTGTTTAAATAGTAAAATAATATATTCATATGATTAATTTTTCCCTTAGGAAATATTTGTTTTTTTATTGACTTCTTCAAAAATATTGCTTAGCTTTATAATTCCCACAAATTCTTTTTTTCGATTAACTACCGGAAGTTTTTTTTCGCCTATTTCCAGCATTTTAGAAAGCGTTTCCTTGATATTGTTTTGTCTTTCAATAATCCAAGGTCCTGGGTCATGAATAAATTTTTGTTTTTTTGTCTCGGTCGCTTTTTCTAACACAAAACGGCTTATCAGATGATTATTTTTATCTAAGGCAAAAGCGATTTCAATATTTTTTTCTTTCATTTTTTTCTCAACACTTTCATGAGATTCAGAATCTGAAACAGTAATGAATCCATCTTTCAATACATAATCTTTTGCTTTTTCGAGAGAAAGTGCTTTAATGCTTCTATCTTGCCCTAAAAGGCTTTCTACAAATTCATTTGCCGGGTCGCTAAGTATTTTGGAAACATTATCATATTGAATCAAATTACCTTCATTGATAATGGCAATTTTGTCTCCTAATTTTATGGCTTCGTTGATATCATGGGTTACGAAGACAATAGTTTTTTTAATTTCTTCCTGTATTTCTAAAAAAGAATCTTGCAGTTTAAGCCTGTTTATGGGGTCAATTGCTCCGAACGGTTCATCCATAAGAAGTATTTCCGGCTCAGCCGCCAGTGCCCTTGCTAATCCAACCCTCTGTCTTTCCCCTCCTGAAAGTTGAAGTGGGTATTTTTGGGAAAAACTCTGATCCAAAGTAACCAGTTCAAGGAGTTCTTCTACTCTTTGCTCAATTTTTTTCTGTTCCCATTTAAGTAAACGGGGAACAATGGCAATATTTTCAAAAACGGTAAAATGAGGAAACAGACCTATTTCTTGAATGACATATCCGATATTTCTTCTTAATTCAACCGGGTCAATATCACTAACTGAAGTACCGTTTACGATAATATTTCCCTTATTATAGGGAGTTAATCTATTTATCATTCTTAGAGTTGTTGTCTTCCCGCAGCCGGAAGGACCGATAAACATAGTTAAGGAACCTTTTTCAATATGAAGGCTAAGGTTATTTACCGCTATTTTTTTCCCAAATGTTTTGCTTATATTAGTTAACTTTATCATTGATTATTTCTCCTGTTTAGCTTTTTACTTTAAGTCCTTTGGGGGTTATCCAATCTTCTACTTTCAACAAAAAAAAGTTTATTCCTATGCCCAATGCGGAAATAAGAATGGCTCCTACCAATACCATGGTTAAATTAGCCCGTCCAATACCGGCAAAAATAAAATAACCCAATCCTCCTGCTGCAATAAGGGAGGCATAAGTCGCTACACTTACCCCCATAACAATAGCAATTCTTATGCCGGACATAATTATCGGAACAGAGAGAGGGATTTTTATTTTCCAGAGAATCTGTTTGTTAGACATTCCGATCCCCCTGGCTGCTTCAATCATTCCCGGTTTTACCTGATTCAAAGCAAGATAAGTGTTACGGGTGATAGGCAATAGAGAATAAATAGTAATTGCTGAAACAGCTGGTACGATTCCCAGGCCTAATTTAAAAGGAGCGAAGATGACTACCATAACACCAAACAGTGCCAGGCTGGGGATAGTCATCATAATACTGGTTACATTGATAATATATTTAGCAATTTTAGGCCGGGAAGAAATATAAAATCCCAAAGATACACTAACTAATATTGAAATAGGTATACTTATAGCAACTATTTTAATATGGTTAAAAAGTTCAAGGATAATTTTAGTATGATAATATTCTAAAAAAAGTGAAAGAGAGATAATATGCCTCCTTACTCCTTATAATACAAAAACATTATAAGCTGGGCTTTTCTTTTTTGAAGTTGATGTTCTTTAAAGATGTCTTCACTGAATTTTTCAAGTAACTTTTTGTTTTCATCATAGAAGCAATTTTTTCAACCGAAGATAAGAGCAAATGCTGTTCCCATTTTTGCAGCTTGTTAAATTCTATCAAAAATTCTTCTTGTAGTAATGATGGTTTTTTATTAACAATATTTTTTCCGTTTGGACTAATTTTTATAAGTACCTGCCTTCGATCAAGGCTATTTTTTGTTCTTAACACCAAGCCTTTGGTTTCAAGACGGTCAATAATATCGGTAACGGTTGCCTGGCTTAAGCTGATTTTTCTGGCTATTTCTCCAATGGCTATTTGGTCAGTTTGAAAAAGTTCATGCAAAATAAGAAGTTGGGGGGAAGTTAATCCATAATGCTTGTCTAGAGATTTGGAATAGATAGACATTGCCCGAGCAATTTTCCTCAAGGTTATTAATATTTCTTCGCTTAGATCTTTATTATTGTTATTATTAATGTCCATTATTTTTCCTTATCCTTATGAGTAATATACAATACTAATATATCGTATACTTAACAATAAATCAAGTTTATTATCATTCGTATTTGGTATCAGAGTTACAAAAAGCCTATATTGTATAGGATATTAAGAGTGTAGATAATTGAAAAGATATAATCATATTCATAATAATATGT
>JAGGYO010000307.1 GCA_021162505.1 bacterium | reverse complement strand
ATGAACTGTTTCTGGGGGAGTTATAATATTTTTTACCCATGCACTGGAATCGGAAATGACAAGATCATATTTTGAAAAATCAAATTTTTCTATGACTACCGGATAGAATAGAAGAAACATGCGATAGTATTTTTTAACAAATTTGTGAGAGAAAAAGCGGGATGTATGTATTTTTTTTACAGGAGGGGTTATTTTTTTTAGTATTTCAGCATCTACAACCGGACAAAATACATCAGCATTTGGAAATAAATCATAAATTGACTCAAAAACCCTTTCTGCACCTCCGTATTGCATAAAATAATCATGAACAAGTGCTATTTTTAAATTATTTTTCATTTTCTCTTCCTTAATCTCCATTCTTTCCTTTGCCTTCCAACTCTCAACCGTCTTAAGTTCTTCATTGCTAATAAAAATGGGAGCCAGGCACGCATGCGAGCCAGGCACCTCCCTCTGAATGACAAACTACTTTTCCTGTCATTATGAGACAGCCCCTCCGTGTCATTATGAGGGTATGCGGTAGCATATCCGTAATAATCTCTATTTGAGATTGCGACGGTCATTTCATTCCCTCGCAATGACGACAAGGTGAATAAGTCAACATTATGGATTCGCCTCGCAATGACGACAAAGTACTTTTTCCTTTTGTCATTATGAGATTTTGCTTGCAAAATCGTGATAATCTCATTGTTCTTTTGCTTTTTCTTTCAAAAGCTTGTATGTTTGTTCTGCTGCTCTTTTCCATGTAAATTGGCTCGCAATCTTTCTGCCTATATCAATTTTATCATTTATTACCGCCACATTATTTCTCATTTCCTTTAATTTTTCAAAGAGATCAGGCGCTTTTTCAACATCAACATATATTCCAGCATCTTGCACCACCTCGGGTATTGATGCTAATTTTGAAACATAAACAGGGCATCCAGAAGCCATTGCTTCAACAGGGGGCAAACCGAAACCTTCATAAAGTGATAAGAATAGAAGCCCTTGAGAAAGTCTGTAAATATAGGGTAAAAGATCGTGCTCAATATATCCTCTGAACTCTACATTGTCCTTGTTTTTCATTTTATTTATGGTCTCAAATACTGCTTTTGGCAATTCACCTTTCCAACCATATATTAAGAATTTGTATTCCTTAAATTCTTCAGCGAATTTATCAAAATTTTGCAAAATATATGGAATGTTCTTCCTTGGTTCTAATGTTCCAATATAAACAAAATATTTGTCGGGAAGATTCAATTTCCTTTTTTTTTCATTTAATTTTTCCCTTGATATTTCCTTTTTAAATATTTCGTCAACACCATAATAATTCACTTCAATCTTTTCTTTAGGTGATTTAAAATAATTAATAATATCCTCTTTGGTATTATTTGAAATAGCAATGATCTTATTTGAATATTTTAATGAACATTTCAATATATGGTCAAGATAAATATTTTTAAGATTTTTATATGTTCCGGGAAAACTTTTATAAATAAGGTCATGAACAGTAACGATCTTTTTTATTTTTTTGTCCTTAATATTTAAAATGAACGCAGGTGAAAAAAATAAATCAAGGTTATATTTTTTTATCAATTTTGGTAGTTTAAAATATTCTGCGAATATTCTTTTTATATTTTTATATTTTCCATTTACAATTGGAAGCAATTCAACATTTTTAAACTTCGAGAATTCATTATACCCATTATCTCCATAAGTAAATAGGAAAAATTTATCATTATTCGCCAACTTTATTAACTCTTTTAGTAAGGATATAATATAAAAATGCTGTCCTGTATAAATGGCACCCAATAAGGTAATATCAATTCCTATTCTCACTTATTTCTCCATATAGCTTTCTTATCTTGCTTATGCTTTTTTCCATTGCAAAAGGTCTAAGATCATAATTCCTTACATATTCCAACAAACGCTCATAATTTTCTTTTTTTGAAACTTCAATAATTTTTTCTTTTAAAGAAATTGCAGAAAAATCTTTTATAAAACCAATATCCGGATAACCATTCAGTATTTCTCTATTCAAAATATTATCCCTTGCAAGCAATGGTTTTCCGTAAAGCATTGCTTCAATTGTAATAAAACCGAAACCTTCAAAATCGGATAATAATAGTAAAATATCAAATTCCTTAAAAATGTCTTCTTTGCTATTAACGAACCCCATATAATGAACATTTGATCTTTTATCTGCTAATTCTTTTATTTCTTTTTCCAAAAATCCGGTATTAAAAATAAAGAATTCTCTATCACTTGTTGGGAATTTTTTCAATGTTTCAATAAAGACAGGATATCCCTTATACTTTTCCAATCGGGACATTAAACCAAATCTTACTTTTTTAGGATACTCATTTTTAACAGCTCTTTTTTTATCAATATCAATCCCATTATAAATGGTTGTTAATCTTTCTTTTTTTATGCCATGCTCTATTAATTTGTTTTCTATGTAATTGGAAACACAAATATTTTTTTTAGCGAACTTCATCAAGAATTTCATTCCCCAAAAATATAGTTTCCCTCTAAATGTCCTTAAAGGAAAAGAATCTCCCATAAAAACATGATGGGTCCATATAATGTTTTTTCTGTTTAAAAATAAATTGGCAAGTAAAAAATAATATGCCATTCTGGGGCTATGTATATGTATAACATCATATTCGTTCTTCTTTAGGATATTAAAGATCTTCGTAAAACCATTGAAATCGTAATGTCCTTTCAATTGAATAATAAAAAAATGGATACCGTTTTTTTCCAGTAACTCGGTAAATGGTCCTCTTTCTGAAAGAAATACGGTAAAATCATATTGGTCCTTTAAGTGCTTAATAATGTCAAGAATGCTTATTTCTTCCCCACCTAATATCCCCAATTGAGTTGCAATTAAAATTTTATTTTTTTTCACTTTCTCTCTCAATAGCAAAAGCCCCTGCCATTATAAGCCAAAAATAACTTTGTAATAAAATAAAATTAAAATATGCTCCTGTAATACCGGACATTATTATAACTATCATCATGACCTTTGCAATAT
>JAGGYO010000131.1 GCA_021162505.1 bacterium | reverse complement strand
GAACTTATATTATTATATAACGGTAAAAAATATCGTTTTAGAAATCACAAAATTATTTCGGGTGGAAAAACTATATATGAAGATTTAGATATTAGTGTGTTCTATCTTGATAATAATTTATATGAAATAGTACTTGAATTAAAAAAAATAAAGTTTAAAATAAGTATAGTTAAGAAAGGAGAAATTTATGGTGAAAAAAGGATATAACACCTTTATTCTTGTATTATTGTTTTTCGGGATATTAATGAATATTTACGGCATTTCCGTGACGGCAAAGAAAACAGATATTAGAGATGTATTAAGATTGATCTCACAGCAAAGTGGTATAAATATAATACCCGATGCTTCGGTTAAAGGAAATATTGATGTGAATATTAAGGATCTATCACTTGAAGATGCATTAAAGGCAATACTTGAGCCAAACGGTTATATTTATAAGAAAAGAGGGAGTGTTTATCTTATCTCCATACCCAGAAGAAAAGGAGGAAGATTGCAGATCATAACCGATGGAAAAACACTGACATGTGATTTAAAAAATGCAGATATAAAAGATGTGTTAAAGGAAGTTGCCGATCAGGCGAAGATCGATATTGTGGTATATGGTAATTTAATAGGCACTGTTGATGCCACACTTACTGCTGTAAAATTCGAGGATGCTTTGAACTATTTACTTGGCGGCACAAAATATAGTATGAAGAAAACCTCTGACGGAATTTATCTTGTGGGAGATCCTTCTCCGCAATCACCGTCTGCCCCAATGCTTTCTGCAAGTGAAATGATCAGGCTAAAATATTTAAAAGCGGAAGATCTTCCGGATATTATAAAGACCTTTTCTCCCAATCTGAATGTTAAAGTTATCAAGGAAGAAAACGGTGTTATTGTAATGGGTTCGCAAAAAGAGATAATGAAGGCAAAAGAGTATATTGAAAAGATCGATAAAAAATCTCCCATTGTTTCAATTGATGTCATTACGGTTGAATACAAAAAGGGATATAAGAACTTACAGGATTTTTCATTGTCCGGTGCCTACGGACAGTTTACCAATGCTAATATGCAACCGGGTTCAACATCGTCACAGCAAGGCGGATTTTTCTCTGCTGCTTTTGATGAAAGTACATGGGATATGGGAAAATTTACTGCAAATTTAAGATATTTAATAAATCAAAATAAAGCAAAAATTGTTGCAAATCCGCATATTTCCGCATTATCAGGCTATCCTGCTTCAATTTCCGTGGGACAGGATGAATATTATGAGGTAACAACGGGAAATGTAGATACTCCTTTGACATCATTGCAAAAGATCCAAACGGGTGTAATTCTAAATATTACTCCCTGGATTACAGCAAGTAATGAGATCATTTTGCAACTTGCTCCAGAGGTTAGTGATTTTGTCCAAACATCCGGCTCAGGGAAGGCGGCAACAAGTAAAAAATCCGCAAATACTACTATAAGGGTCAAAGACGGACAGATGATTGTTATCGGCGGATTAACAAAGAGAACGGAATCCAAAGCAAAGGATAAAATTCCTCTATTGGGCGATATTCCAATTATAGGAAATCTATTTTCACAAAAAACGAAAACTGATGATTCATCTGAACTTGTTTTTTATATTATACCGAGAATTATGAAAGAAAATAAAAATGAAACCCTTGCAAAGTTAGTAAAACCGTTGATCGATTGGGGTGATTTGAGGAAGACGGAAAATAATAAATTTTTAAAAAGCGGAATTAAAAAACTTATATGGTCGGGTGTTTTTGCGGGAACAGGATTATACTTGAACAAATTGGGTCGTGATTTTGATGATAATTATAATCTTTCAAATAGCGAAAGCGATAAGATCAATGCAAAGTATTACGGTATAGCGGGGAATAGCGCCTATATTCTATCCGGCATTGAGTTTACCTTTTCCTTATACGATTTTGGGAATTATGTTTATGGAAAGATCAAGAACAAAAAGACAAATAGAGATAAAAAGCCAAAAAAATAATAAATATTGACGATAAAAAATGCACATAGTGTAGTAGAATAAAGGTATTATCTTATTACTTTCAAAGAAAATATTCTATTAAGTTTTAGGGTGAACAATTTAAAAATCTGTGAAATTAGGTGTTATGAAAAATGGGAAAAATAATTGTCGTTGGGCGGGAATTTTAATTGTCGTTCATCATCATTTTAACAGATCTTACATTTATTTTTGGAGATGAATCAAATTTTTCAGTTAAAAAATAACCCCCGCGGTAACAATGTGTTTTGTAAATTTTTTTGTCTGCCATAAAAATGCATATGATGCGAACAGAACTTTTTTTGAGAATCCGACCCCTGCTGAATTAAAGTATTTATTTGTACCGAAACCCAAATAACTGCCGTCAGATAAACGATATAGCGCTCCCCAATATACATTTTCCCATCCAAGTTTTAGTAAATTATCAAATGAATCAACAAATTGATTAATTGTTATGGACAAATACCATTTCTCGTTACTTGTAAAGATAAAATTACTTATGACACCTTCACGCAAATAGCCATTGTTTTCATTCAAAAAGAAAAGCTCGGGATTTGCAATGTTTTTTAAGAAATCGTTACCATAATATTTTGGGAAGTCCGGGAAGGTCTCCAGTCCACCAAAATTAAAATATGCAATGCTCATTATATAATGTTTTTTATCCCAAACAATACCACCATTGAAGGTCAATACATTTTGCCCCTGTAAAAATGCTTTCATTGCAATGCCTACGGATAGATTTCTCGCAATTAATGATGAGAATTGAAGATTTAATGTCTTATCATCATAAAAATTGGAATTAAAAGTAATTTTGAATGAATATGTATTACTTTTTACGGCAAGAGAGATCTTATTATATATACCTGCTTTACCGGAAAACAGAGTATTTATAGTATAGAAATTATTATTTTGGAAAATACCGAAAGCAGGATTAAAATTATCCGCACCCGAAGAATAAAGAGGTATTGGAGAACCGCCTGCTATATAATCAATGCCAGCAGTAAATAAAGATATACTAAATAGCATAATAAATAAAAATAGCAATAATTTACATCTTTTCCAAAATATCATCTGTGTTATAGGCATAATTATACTCCTTTAATGAATTATTTATCCCCTCGAATTTCAATTTTAATCCCTTAAAATTCTCCTTGAACCACTTATAATTGCTTCTTATAGTTTTTTTACTTTGCATGGGCAAGTTATAGTATGGTGTATAGGGTTGAGGGATCAGAGGGTTTATACTGAAATGTATATTGGCTTTGAATATTGTATTTAAATTTAATAATTGTTTCCATAAAGATACTTGTGATTTGAGATCATCTTTTTCATAAGGTAATCCCAAAATTAGATATATTTTTATTGTCTTAATATTATTTTCTAAGATCATCTTTATTTTTTCTAAGAAAAAAAGATCTGTGAAATCTTTATTTATTTCTTTTCTTGTCTTTGAGCTTAATGATTCTAAGGCGATAGTAATGCTTTTATTATTTGTCATTCTGAGTAATTTAACAATATTATTGGTCAATCCTTTTACTGAAAGCGAGGATGTTGAAACTTCTAATTCTTTATCATAACAGTACTGTAAAATATCTTCAATATGAGGATGTTCAAGTACCATGGAGGAGATAAGACCAACCTTTTTTGCAAACCCTTTTGCTTCATCAAGTACTTTTTTAATACTATCAAGATCACGAAAGCATTTATTATGATATAAACGACTTACAGTGCAGAATTTACAATTATTGATACATCCTCTGGCAATTTCAAGTAAAAACATATTTGAGAAAAAACTGTTTTTCGTAATTATTTTCGTATATGGAATATGTGTGCAGCTTTTTTCAAATGTGATCTCATTTAAAATTGCTTTTCTTTCCATGGGTAATTCAAAAAGAACACCCTTCATCTTCGGAACATTATTATCTCCATTAATGATCTTCCTGAAATGATTAAAAACAAAGCGAAGCTTTTCTTCGCCTTCGCCTAGAACAAAAATATCAAAAACATTTTTCAAAGGATATGGATTGATCCATAAACTCGGACCGCCCCCGATTATGAGAGGTTTTCTTTTTCTTTTATTTTTGTTAGGTTCAATATTGTTATCCCGTAATATCTTAATTACATTTTCAAAATCACCCTCAAAAGGGATAGAGAATAACAATACTTCAAAATCCGAGACATAACGATAATTATCAAATGTAATGGGATCTTTCCAATCTTCAAAAAAGAACCTATCGCAATTAGTGATCCCTTCTTCATTTAAAAATTTGTACAATTGTAAAAATCCAAGATAGGACATACCGCTATAATAGGAATTGGGGTAGATCAAGAGCGAATTTATACTGCTGTTTTTCAGATAATTTACCTTATTGATCTCAAAGGATTTTAGTTTTTCAATATATTTCCGCTCTTGCCACATTAATCAAGATCCTCGTTCATTGAAGGAGGAAATAAATTATCTATGGTTCGACTGTCCATATTTTGAGCTTTCTTATTAAGATAATTTGTTCTATTATCTCTATTAGCAACAGGATTTTCAAAATAATACTCACTATCCTCTCTATCAAAATGTCCTGCAATAAGTGTTGCATGTATTCCTTTTATCTTGTCATTAAAGGTTATTCCCGGAATGATCAAGCTGTCGGGCTTTGTATATCTTCTCAATCGGATTTCAATATCCTGCATTATGGATATATTTTCATTCTCATTCATCTCAATAAAAAATACGGCTTTCTCAATATTCTTTATGGTATTAGCATCTATGAGAGGAAATCGCATAAGTTCTTGAACAATATACTCACCTTTATCCTCTTCTTTTATTTCCATCTTTTCGGTTATTTGAGCCATGGCGATATAGGCATCTTTGCTGTCTTTGAGCACCGTATTAATATCCTGAAAATCAACATTCATATCATGGGATTTATTTATTATTGATGAAATAACCTCAATGGTATTAACCAATATCTCATTACCCCACTCAAATGCCTTTTTTATGGTTATTCCTTTTTCTTTTGTTAATTTCCAGTTTGGAATAACGATCACAGAATCTGCCGATGCTTTGATCTTCTCAAGATATTCTCTTGCTATTTTGATCTTGCCGCCCCCTTCAAAAGTAAATGGCACCGTAACAATGGCTAGAGTAAGAATGTTCTTTTTTGCAGCGGTTTTCACTACAATGGGTCCTGCCCCTGATCCTGTTCCTCCGCCTAATCCACAGCATACAATTGCCATATCAACACCTTCCATGGTAGGCGTGATCTTATCTATTTCTTCAATGGCTATCTTTTCAGCAAGTGGAGGATATGCTCCTGTCCCCCTTCCGTTGAGATGTTTTTCCCCGATCAAGATCTTTTGGTCAGCGTTTATCTTTTGAAGATCTTGGTTATCAGTATTAATGGCTATGGTCCTAACCTTTAGATCACTGAATTTCTTCTTCAAAAAATTGATCGCATTCCCGCCTTCGCCACCAACGCCATAAACATTAATGTTGGTAAAACTGATGTCTTTTACAAATTCAAAATCCTTTGGCATAACTACCTCCTTTTATTCCTTTAGTAGATTTTTTATTACTTCAATTAAATTAAAATGGGATCCATTATTTTTATTTCCCCTTTTAAAGCTGCTTCTATTCTGTCTTGCCTGTCCTTCCAATAATAGCCCTATTGTGGTTGTATCCTGATTTGACAATTCAATGTTCTCCAATCCAGGGATCTTTAAATTATTGATATTGAATATTTGAATAGGCAAGGTAAAATGTGGTGCAGCAATATTCAATAGGTCATATGTCTTTGCCCCTCCGCCGGTTAGAACAATACCCGAAGAAAAGTCCTCTTGTTCCACATAATATTGTATCTTATTATAGACCTTACCGAAGATCTCATTGAATTTTTCACTGATAACTTTCTTTATGGAAGAGATCTTTATATCAATGCTTTCCCCGCCAATGGTTGGTACCGGCACTGTATTCGCATTACCTTTTAATAATTTCTTCATTATTGTTTTTAATCGTTCTGCGGTCTTCATATCCAAAGAGAATTCTTTTGCTAATTCTTTAGTAATATAATTACCTGCTCCGGGAAATGAGTTTGTAAATAATAAAGCGTCATCTGAAAAACCGGCAATATCCGTATTGCTTCCGCCTATGTCAATTAAGATCACTCCGATCTCGCTTTGGTCGCTTTTTAAGGTTGCTGCTGCTGTTGCAATGGAATTGGGAATAAAATGAATATTCTTTGCTTTAATAGAATCATTTATCACATTTCTTAGATTATTGAGCTGATTTCTTGTAGTTGCTATTATATACGCGTTTACCACCAATTTTCTCGCCTCTAATCCTTTTGGGTTCTTGATATGATTTATATTGTCTATGGAGAAATAACGAGGTATCCTATCAATGATCTCGCTATCTTCAAACAAACCTTCGGGTTTGGTATTTTCAATGACCTCCAGAATATCCTCTCTTTTTATTCTTTGATCACGATGCTCTATATTTAGAAAATTTGTGCCGTCATATCCTTTTAATGCACTTCCCGTAATATTCATATAATAATTATCAATATCCTTCCCATTGATTCCGCTTAGCGTGAGAATCTCTTCATGAATATTATGCAATGCTTCTTTTGCCTGCTCAAAATCAACTATTTGCCCGTTATTAATAGCCGTTGTCTCTGTTTTGGTAGAAGCAAGTATTTCCAACCCATTTTCTTCTAATGAAGCGATCATGGTCTTAAATTGAAATCCACCCATGTCAATTGCGCAAATATAACCCATTTTATGCCTCCAGTATTAATATTATCATATCTTTATATCTAAGATCAAATCCTTTGATCCTATCATGTATATACTTTTTTATGATCTTTTTATAAGCCAGATTTTTCAAGCCATTAAGATTCCTATCGACCTTCAAGATAAATCCGTCCTTCAAATATATGGTATTATAATTCTTATTAATTGTAATACTTTTGATCCTATTTAAATTTTCCAGCTTTGTATTAAGAAATTTTAGATAATCCTGCATACTACCATTATTCATTTCATTAAGACGGAACTTTATGCCTAATTTTAATGAGGATCTTAGAGTTTTTCCATTTTCCAAGATCAAGAAGTTTTGATCTTTTTGAGTAAAGTTTCCTAAGATATGATAT
>JAGGYO010000143.1 GCA_021162505.1 bacterium | reverse complement strand
TTTTTTAAGTTTTTATTTAAAAATGGTGGTTTTGTAAAATAGTACACTCAAAAAAAGCCGGCAGCCTGGCAGTCATAATATTTTAGACCCATAACTTTGCGCCCTACCCTTACGGATAGTTTTCCTTTTTCAGCTTTTGATTAATTGCATATAAAACACACTGCTATCTATATACTGCATTGCTTATTAAAAATCCTTCTTTTTTTGGAAAAAAATTTTAATGTTTCACTCTCACCCTCTCCCTCTCCCCTCAAGGGAGAGGGGAAAAGGATAGATTCCCATTTTCATGGGAATGACAGAGAGGAGCATGGGAATGACATATTTAGAAAAGAAATATTTTTCCCTACTTTTTGAGATGGCGTCAATTCAATTTTTAAGGAGCGTAAATCTTCCAGGAGTTTCCAACCTTCTGTAAATAGTAAGTAGCCGTGGCACTACCACTATCAGAATAACCGCCAGCACTTATAACCATTGTTCCACTACCATAAGCACTGGCATAACTGCCGGTTATAGTTACATTGGAAATAGTTACAAAGCAAGTTATGGTTACAGTTGAAACATATTGATATAGAGCGTTAACTGCATCTTCAAGAACGCAGGTAGCGTAGTATCTGTCAGATCCGTAAACGCAACAATTTTTTGCCTTGCTCAATTCTGGTCGTTTATGGCTAAAAAATAATTCTGTATAACACTTTTTACTTTTGCTTCATCAGTTGCCGGGGTTACTACTCCCCCGGTACTACACCCGGTTAAAAATATTGCGAGTATTAAAATTGATAGTAATAAGATGCTCTTTCTTTTCATAATAATTCTATCTCCTTTTAATTTTTTATTTTCAGCACCCTCATTCCAGGGACTGAAAGCTTCTATTTCTTTGATTGTATCACACGGCTACGACTACTGTATGGCAATAATTATTTAAAAAAATGAAAATAATTGAAAAAAGTTTGATTTTTTTGTGTTTTTTAGGAAAAATTGTTAAAAAAGGACGGACTTTGGAAGAATGTCCCCGTGGATAGGGGATTGCCGCGTCGCTTCGCTGCTTGCAAAGATAGGGGGGGGAATGTGGAAAGCCTGTGGAAAAATAACCTCTTGAAAGCCTTATGTAATAGGCGTTTTAGCTCACATCCAATATAAGCCATTTTAAGCTATGTTAAGCGGGTATCTTAAAAATAGGATAAATCACCCCAGACCACCTCAAGAAACGCAGCCACGGCGATATTTCGTTGAACCCCTATTTTGCAAGGCTTTCAGACTGCTAAAATAGGCTTTTTGGCTATTTTTAGCCTAATTTTCTCCCTAATTTAGAAGTACCAGCCCTGCCTTACTTAACAAAAAAAACGCAGAAACCCTTATGTTTACTGCGTTTTAGAGCCTTGCTGTTTTTTGTTAGAAAAAATGGTAAATGCCCTAATTCTATTATATTTATCTATCTTATTTGGCCATATTTTTCGCAATGATAGAGGAGGATAAAAAAAGACTGTCCCTTTTATGTCCCCTTTGTGTCCCCTTTGGCTCGTTTATTTCACAATATAATGTGTTCCTTTTTCCGTAGATCCAACCTTCTCCAGTATACGCTTATCTGTTAGAACCCCTAAGTCACGACTCGCAGTTTTTTTGATCACTCCGTTTAATTTTTGATATTCCTTATTAGTTATCTTTCCATTAATTTTAGAATTTTTATTTCGTTTTCTCCCAACTTTACACCCAACTTTTTAGGGGCTTTTTCTCCGCCCTTTTTGGTTCTTGTAAAAGCCACGATAAAGAAGTTATTATAATAAAATTCTACATTCCCTTGACCGTGTTCTTTAATTGTTTTAATTCTTTATCCATTTTTCATTTCCTTTTTATTTTCATTAATTTTATTAAAAGATACCTCGAAAGCAGGTAAGAACGAATCATTCAAGCTCTCCCAATATTTTTTCATCAAGATTTATAATTAATCTCCATTTTTATTAGTTTACATTTTTAATTTTTTGATTTCAAGTTTCAAATCATATGTTATTAATTAACGCGAATTATTATCCTCTGTTCTTTCCATTCCTGCCAGTCGAGGGCGGTTATTTCCGTAAATTGAAGAAGGGCTTTTGGGTCTTTGAATCCTCCGCTAAGTAAATCTCTTAGGGTGATTATTTTCTGGGCAACTTGGTAAAATTTTAGAGTTTTAAATATCTTAAAATATTTTTGACTTTTTTTAAAAAATGTTATATATTTATATTGGAGCGGTAAATCCGTTGTGAGTTGTTTAGGGTGTTCCCTTCCATCGGTGGGCTAAAGCCTTAACATTATAACTTACATGGTTCGCTCTTTTTTATTTTGAGGTAAATATATACCATCATATTTTATTTTTTCTTTAAATATATTGTACCATTCCCAATCTTTTCTTTCATGCTTCCTAAAAATCCCCCAGGAAAACAAATCCACCGCGTTAAGACCATAATCAGAACAAGAATTTTTATGTTTTATCTCTAAAGGAATTTTTGGGTCAATTTTTGCCATTAATTGCCTATAAATATATTCGTTAGCTATTTTATATAATTGTTTGGTTCTTTCCGGACTGTATTTATTGAACCAGAGTTTTTCGAATTGATTCTGAAATATTTCAATAATTTCCGGATCATCTACTACCATTAGATTCTCATCATTCCGGTTGTTGGCGGAAAAGGTCCAGTTGTAAGAGCCGGTGAGTAAGGGTAGGGCTTTTACAAGAGGGAGTGCTATCTCCCTATCGGTGAAGATGTACATAAATCTGTATCAGCGTTATCCTCTTGAAGTTTCTTTTTAAACAAGGTTATTACTTCTTTATTAGTTAAATCAAACTTATTACGCAGAACAAAATCAATAT